>NZ_JACSOE010000039.1:0-41201 GCF_014349115.1 Alteromonas sp. BZK5
CATTAAAAAATCCGATACCAGAGACTGATATCGGATTTTGAAGCCTTAAAAAGATCGGTCAACCGATCATGAAAATTTTCTTAACTGATCGGCATTAGGAGTACGATCCGGCTTTTTTACAGCTTGTATTTTACGCTTAAATTAGCCCCATGTGTCCTGCATGGAACTCCAGGTGTTCTTCAATAAATGATGCAATAAAGAAGTAACTATGATCGTAACCTTCATGCATGTTAAGCGTAAGTTGCGTATCTGACTGTTGCGCAGCATGAACAAGTGACTGAGGTTTCAGCTGCTCGTGCAAGAACTCATCTTTTGTCCCTTGCTCTACTAGCATAGGTACGCTGTGTGTTTTGCTTGCTAATAGCAACGAGGCGTCGTAATCCTGCCATGCTGCCTTGTCATCGCCTAAGTATCGACCTAAGGCTTTCTCGCCCCACGGACAATCTGAAGGGTTTGAGATAGGGCTAAAGGCCGATACCGATACAAACTTATTAGGATTACGCATGCCAATAACTAAAGCACCGTGTCCGCCCATAGAGTGACCGCTAATAGCGCGCTCTTTGCTTACAGGGAACTCGCTTTCAATAAGCGCAGGTAGCTCGTTCACAATATAGCTATACATTTTGTAATGCTTATCCCACGGCGCCTGCGTAGCGTCAACGTAGAAGCCTGCCCCAAGGCCAAAGTCATAAGATCCTTCTTCGTCGTCTGGAACGTTCTCGCCACGGGGGGATGTATCGGGCGCTACAATAGCCATACCTAGCTCCGCCGCTAGCTTCATTGCACCGGCTTTTTGCATAAAGTTCTGGTCGGTACATGTTAGCCCTGACAGCCAGTAAAGCACGGGCACTGGCTTTTCTTTCGAGGCGAAAGGGGGAAGAAAAATTGCGAAGGTCATATCGCATTGTGTTGTTTCAGCTTTATGGGTATAGCGTAAATGCCGTCCCCCGAATGCTCTATTTTCGCCAATAAGCTCCATTTCAGCTCCTTAAATACGTAAATTTGCACCTTTATTGTGGAATCAGTAAAGGCTCTATCGGATTTTAGATCAAGTTCGTTTACACTAAGCGCCTAATTTTTGAGGTAAGTACAATGGTAAAAGCACTGTTGCATCATATTGTTGGCACTATTTCGGTCATCTGCTATTTCGTCAATACGGTAGTGTGGTCAACGCCTATTTTTATATTGGCTATTTTTAAACTTATACCTATTGCGCCGTGGCGACGATTCATTTCTTATTTACTCGACGCATGCGCGACTGCGTGGATCGGCGTTAATAACCTGAATCAGCGCATCAGCGGACGCACCAAATGGCAAATAAACGGACTAGAAAAACTCACTCGAGATGATTGGTATCTCGTTGTTGCTAACCATCAATCTTGGGTCGATATCTTAGTTCTTCAACGTGTATTTAACCGAAGAATCCCATTTTTGAAATTTTTCCTCAAAAAAGAGCTTATCTATGTTCCCATTTTAGGTCTGGCTTGGTGGGCACTCGATTTTCCATTTATGCGCCGGTATTCCAAATCATTTTTGGCTAAAAACCCGCATTTGAAAGGAAAGGATATGGAAACCACGCGCCAAGCGTGTGAGAAATTTAGAAATAAGCCTGTAAGTATTATGAATTTTGTTGAAGGCACGCGCTTTACGCAAGCCAAGCACGACAAGCAGGCCTCGCCTTTCACTCATTTACTTAAGCCTAAAGCAGGCGGCATAGCATTCGTTTTGTCTGCGATGGGCGATCATTTGCATAAGCTTATTGATGTCACAATTGATTATCCGAACGGCGTACCGTCTTTCTGGGACTTCGTTAGTGGTAAGGTTCGTGATATTCGAGTGAATATCAACGTAATGCCCATCAAAGACATTATGGAAAACGGCATTTTCAGCGACAATTATTTTGATGATCCGCAAGTTCGAGCCCGTTTTCAGACGTGGTTGAATGAACGCTGGCATGCCAAAGATCAACTTTTAGATTCACTAAACGCAACACAGAAACCATTATGATTCGCGCAGTACTCGCTCCTTTTATTTTCGTATTACATACTTCACTACAAATCCTCAATCTTGCGTTGTGGGGAGGCTTAATTATCTTACTGGGCTTGGTAAAACTTATTATGCCCAACGGAAAGATAAGAACAGCATGGAATAAAGTGATGCACGGGCTAATGTTTAGCTTCGGACGGGTCAGCGTTCTCATGATACGCTTGTTCAACCGCGTCGATATTGAGTGTTCGGTACACGGCGAACTGTCAAAAGACCGTTGGTATCTGATTATTGCCAATCATTTAAGCTACCTCGACATTATTCTGCTCATTGAATTCGCAACGAACCGCATTCCTGCACCCAAATTTTTCCTTAAGAAAGAGCTTATTTGGCTGCCATTTGTCGGACTGGGTGCCTGGGCACTTGATATGCCGTTTATGCACAGATACACCCGTGCGTATTTGGAAAAGCACCCAGAGAAAAAAGGAAAGGATCTCGAAACCACCAAAGCGTATTGTGAGAAGTTTAGAACGGTGCCCACCACGGTCATTAACTTCGTAGAGGGGACTCGATTTACTTCATTGAAGCATCTGTCAAAGCAAAGTCCCTATGAAAACCTCCTGCCCCCCAAAGCCGGCGGCGTTTCCTTTACGCTCTCAGCTATGGGCGAATTATTTACCAACGTGTTAGATATCTCGCTGCTTTACCCGGAAAATAAGCGTCATCCTATGATGGCAATGCTTAGCGGTCAGATGACAAAAATCGTGATCGATGTGAACGTTACGCCGGTACCTGAATTACAACAGCATTCAGAACGCACTGAGTCTGAGTTTCGTCTTTATTTCCAAAACTGGTTGAACGGTCTATGGGAAAATAAAGACAACCGTATAAAGAAAATGTTGGAGTCGTAATTAATGGAAGTCAGTGCTTCAGTACGCGATAACTTTATTTACATAGTTAATGATATTTTCCCGAATCTTACTACTGAAGATCCGCTGTATAACGTCATCGCACTAAGTAGTATTTTAGTGGTGTCGGCGGTAATCTATATTATCGCAAGGCTATTGGTGCGCCCCCAGATAGCCAGTTGGGTATACAAATCCAATAACCTCTGGGACAACGCCTTGCAGCAGCACGGATTTTTCCGTCGCTTAATGCACCTGTTTCCTGCCCTGTTTATTTACTTAACCACACCGGTACTTATTAGCGATGAAGCCGTGATGCACGGTATGGTGATAAAGAGCGCTCAGCTATACATGCTATATAGCGGCCTTCTTGCCTTATATGCCATGTTGAGCACAGTGGAAGACGTTTATAACGCCTCAGCGCTTGCTAAACGCGCACCTATCACTGGCTTTATTCAAGTTACCAAATTGGCATTTGCTATTGTCACCATACTATTAAGTATTTCATTAATTGTAGACAGAAGCCCGCTACTTATTGTGTCTGGCTTAACCGCCATTGCCGCTGTTTTACTATTGATATTCAGAGACACCATTCTGGGCTTTGTTGCCGGCATTCAAATAGCCGCTAACCGCATGTTTAATACGGGCGACTGGATTGCCATGCCTAAGTATGAAGTAGATGGTGAGATACTCGAGATAGGTCTTACCAACGTCAAAGTACAAAACTGGGATAAAACCATTTCTACGCTGCCGACTTACAGCCTTACTACAGAAGCAGTTAAGAACTGGCGCGGTATGCAAGAGTCTGGCGGACGCAGAATTAAGCGCGCCATTTATATTGATGTGCACTCTATTAAGCTCTGTGACAACGATATGCTAGAGCGCTTTTCGAAAATTCGCTATATCAACGAATATATCGATAAGAAGAAAAATGAGCTCCGCGCTTATCACCGAGATTACTCCATTGATGAGTCGGATCTGCTAAACAGCCGTCGCCTTACCAACATCGGCACTTTTAGAGCTTATTTAGAGGCATACTTGCGCAAGCACCCGGATATAAACCAAGAACTGACCCTAATGGTTAGGCAGCTACCGCCTAATGAGCTTGGTTTACCTTTAGAAATTTACTGCTTCAGTGCACAAAAGGAATGGGTGAGGTACGAAAAAGTACAGGCGGATATTTTCGACCACGTTATGGCTATGCTGGATTTGTTCGATTTACGCGCTTATCAACGTGATGGACATTTGTCGCTGCTTGCCCATCGCGAACAAAGCGCTTATAGAAATAGTCCCGAAAGCGACAATGCGCCTGAGGATGCTCAGGAGAAGAGCGAAACTAATCGATAAGGCAGTGATGAATAAAGACTTGTTCAAGACGAAAAAAAACCGGCTGAGATAGCCGGTTTTTTTAATGCTTATCGCTTAAGCCAATGCGTAGGCCATCAGTAAGCAAAGTACTAAACCAGTAACGCCAAAAAAACCGTACTCGATTTTTTCCTGCATACCTTCAGCACCTGCTTTAGCAGTCATAAAGCCCATAACGATGCTGCTTAGCCCTAGCGTAAAGGCAATTAGCGCAACACCAAACATAATTGCATTAATCCAATCAGCCATTGTGATAACCCCTTAAAAATATTGGCGGTATTATGCACCAATAAATAAGATTTAACCATGCTTGGATTGGCTTAAATGTACCGCTATCGGTATTAATTGATCTTAGTCAAAACTACTAATTAGTTGGTAATCTCACTAAATAGTGTATTTAGCAGAGCATAAAGAAATCATCAAATATCACTAACCATTTGAAAGATATAGACTTTAAATATTGGCAAGGCCATTGCTCTACCTTAGGTATAACAGCGAGTATCGTTAGCGTCTATTTGACAGTGACACTACAACGCATTGCAGTTTGCTTCGAGCACTTTCGTTAACGCGTCACACGTAAATTAAGGAATGAACAATGTCTAAGAAACTATTACTTTCAGTTGCCCTTACCAGTACTTTAATGAGCGGCCACGCATTGGCGCATGACAGCAGCTTTCAAAACAACAGTTGTGACATGGAGCTTGATGGTCATATTCAATATTACCAAGGTGATCTAACGGTACAGATGGACAATGGCTCAGTGATGACGATTGACTCCCATCACAATATGACCATTAACGGCGAACCAGTATCGCTTGACAGCGAACAACAGCGCTGGGTAAGTGAATATTACAACAACATTGATATCGCCATCCCTATGACCTTGAATATCGCCAGTGAAGGGCTGCAAATTGCCAACGTGGCAGTAACTGAAGTCTTTACTGAACTGTTAGGCGGCGATCAAATGGGTGACGATTTTCGTGAACTGTTCGACTCACTTGAAACCAAACTAAACACTTCATTCTATGATGACGCAGGGAATATTCGCGTTGATTCAACTAAATTCGATGAGCCAGGTTGGTTTGACGAAAGCTGGGAGCAAGAATTCGAAGCGCAAATTGAGTCTTTAATCAGTGAGTCTATGGGTAGAATACTTATTGCCGTAGGAACACAAATGTTGTGGGAAGGCGGTGATATGTCTGAGTTTGAGCAAAAGATGGAGCGCTGGGGTGAAGATTTAGAATATCGCTTAGAAAGCCAAGCGGCTGCGCTGGAAGAAAAAGGCGATGCATTGTGTAAGGTACTGAAGAAAGCGGATTATGCCGAAGGCAAGATGCAGGCATCCATATCGGGGCTAGATGACTTGAACCTGCTAGATATTGATCAAGACAACCACCATGACCACAACGACGAAATGAAAATGTAGTTGGAACATTTAGCGAACTAAACGCGCAAAGCGAAACGACTTGCAACTCTAACCACTCACCTTTGAAAAACCGACTGTAACCCAGTCGGTTTTTCATTTTTACAGTTAACGACAACCGCCCTCCAATTAATGTACTCTTAAGCCCTAAACAAAGGGGTATTTAATCGATGACTCAAAATGTAGTAATTAGTGGCTACGGCTGGTTAGCCAGCTATGTGGGCAACGCACTTTCAGGCAAGGTCAATATTGTTGGCACCACTCGAAGCCAACAGAAACGTCTCGCGTTAAAAGACCAAGGTATCACCGCAATTGAATATGCCCTGGGCGAAGATACATCAGCGCTTTGTAACCACTTGCCAAACGCTACCTTGTTGCTAAATATTCCCCCTGGCAGGAGAAACACAGATCTCTCGTCATACACCAACAATATGCTGCAGTTGATAGACGCAGCCATCAGCGTAAAGGTGGCGCATATCGTGTTTATCAGCACCACGTCGGTTTACGGCGATGCAACAAATGAGGTAGTGTCCGAAGTCAGCACTACACAGCCGCAAACAGCCTCGGCCAAAGCCCACGTGACTATTGAAGACTATTTATTGTCTAAACGAGGTCAGGTTGATATCAGTATTGTTCGCCTAGCCGGTTTAGTAGGCCCAGACCGTCACCCCGCCCGCTCGTTAAGTGGAAAACAGTTAGATGCAGGAAATAAGCGAATAAACCTTGTACATGTGTACGACATTGTATCTGCGCTGACGACCATCATTTGTGGCAAGCCGCTTAACGATGTTATTCACCTTTGCAGCTTGTCTCATCCTAAGCGCGGTATTTATTACGTGGATGCAGCGAAGGCGATGGATATTGATGCTCCTCGCTTTTCTGATACTGAAGCGGAACCTGCTGGCAAAGTGATTGACGCCGCACAAAGCTGGGCAAGGCTAAATATTACACCAGAGTATAGCGACCCCTATCGCATGTTTTAGGCTTTCACTTAGTGAAAATACATACTCTGACACAAACAAAAACGGCAAGCTTTAGGCTTGCCGTTTTTAAGTTGAGCTCACTGCTAGCTCACGTCATTTCTTATAAAACCTGACTATCCGAATAGGCTCAACCCGAAGTATTTTACCGCTACCGTGTTTACAAAAATCACGAGTAAAATAAGCGGAATAAAGGTTTTAAGCGAAATATCCACGTACTTTTCAAACCAGCTGCCTTTGTAACCACTGCTGCCCTCTTCCAAAGAAGCATTGAAGTTTGCACTCTTCCAACGATAAATAACAAACAAACAAATTAGCAAGCCGTTTAAAGGCAAAATCGTGTCGTAGAACACATCGTAAATGACATCAAATAGTGATTTATCTGCGCCAGCGTAGTGCATAAACGACGTAAGCATATCAACTTTACCGAATGACAACGCACTTAGGATGGCTAGCAAAATCATAATGCTTCCTAGCGACCCAAGCGCCCATTTACGGCTTACACCTTTTTCATCCATAAGCGCCGCAACAGGTACTTCAAAAATAGACACTAGCGACGTAATTGCCGCAAAGAACACTAATAAGAAGAACAAGCTAGCGACAATCGATGCGCCCATATATCCAATCGAATCTTGTAACGCTAGAAAGATACTAGGTAGATAAGTAAAAATCATACCCACTGACGATTCACTTAAATCATCAGGGTTAATGTCTGGGTTAAAAGAGAAGATGGCAGGAAGGATCATCAAACCCGCAGTGAACGCCACGGCCGTGTCTGTTAACGCCACCAGCTTGGCAGCGCTCGGTACATCTGCACGCTTATCAATGTAGCTACCATAGGTAATAAGAATACCCATACCCAACGATAGAGAGAAAAAGGCCTGCGATAGCGCACCATTCACCACTTCAGCAGTGATTTTTGAAAACTCAGGAACGATGTAGAACTCAACGCCAGCCATCGCATTTTCGCGGGTTAATACGAAGATAACGAGACCGATAAGCATCACGAAAAGCGCAGGCATGAGCAGCTTTGCCGCTTTTTCTATCCCTTCTTTTACACCGCCTTGAAGGATGAGGTAGACCACACCAACAACGGCCGCCATATATAAAAAGATGGCTTCTGAATTAATAAACAGCCCAAAGGTTTCTGGGTTAGCTAACTTGTCTAGATTTCCGCTTACTGCTTCGAACAAATAGCCGAAAAGCCACACAGTAATAACCATGTAGAAAACGGCAATCATGAACGGCGTAGCAATAGCTAGCCACCCCGCGACTTTCCATTTCTTTTCATTACCGCTTATATCACTGTATGCACCAAGCGGGTCTTTTTTAGCATGGCGACCAACTGACATTTCCGCCAGCATTACCGGTAAACAAATGGCAAAAACGAAAATACCGTACATTAAAAGAAATGCACCACCGCCATTTTTAGCTGCACCGACAGGAAACCCTACCAAATTACCTATGCCTACCGCAGAACCTGCAGCAGCCAAAATAAAACCTATGCGCGATCCGAACTGTTCTCTGGCCCCGCTCATATCCCTTCCTCTTGTTGAGTTATTGTTATAGCAGTTCGCCGTATCACGCCTTGTGATGCACAAACACGTCGTGAGCTCACAATTTATGCTGGTTGTCGGTACTTACTATTCGTAAGAATCAAGCCGAGCGAACTGGTATTATTTATTATCAGGATGGCGTTTGTTGTTATGACTCACGTGTGGCGTCAACGCGTTGTATTGCTACCTCTATGGGCTTATCAATACGCTGCACCATTCCCAAAAATAGCATGGTAACAGCAGTGAAATAAAAAGTCTTGATGTTGGACTTGCTGAAATGATGTTAGACCGTATCACCAAGTTACCACTTCGCCATTCCAGTCGATAAAATGACAAGCTTGGTCTCGATTAAGCGCCGAAAGGTGATGAATAAGCTGTTTAGCGGTAAACTCAGGCGTGAACAGTTTCTTGGCGGCAACGTTCTTTTGAAAAGGCTTAGAAAGCCCCGTATCAACCGTCCCAGGGTGATAACAAACAAGCATCACGTCTTTCAATCTGCGCTTGTATTCTACCGACGCCGTTTTAACCAACATGTTGAGCGCTGCTTTCGACGCGCGGTAGCCGTACCACCCGCCAAGTCCATTATCTGAAATACTCCCTACTCTCGCGCTTAAGCAAACAAGGGTTGAGCCTTCTTTACTCATAATATTCACCAAATGCTTGAGCCACATTGCGGGAATAATGCTGTTAGTCGAAAAATAAGCCGCTAAGGCCTGCTCGCTGACATCTTCCAAACGTTTCTCAGGATGAATGCCATCGCTTTCGCGGTGTAGAAAACCTGTTGTGATAACTACCGTAGTTAACACAACCTGCCGTTCAGCCAGCTGTTCAACAAATTCGCTTATGTGCCTATCGTCCTGTTCGGCCAGCTGATGATAGGTAACATCCCCAGAATGATTGGTGTCAGATATAGGGGCGCGACTAACCGCGAACACCCTAGCACCTTCACTGCTATATTGCTCAATAAGCGCAGACGCAATACCGCCCGACGCGCCCACTATAAGGACGTTATTTTTCACTGGCTTCTCCTGGTATGCAGCGATCGCACTGGCGTTTTTTACCTGTTAACAGGTATGAAATGGTGTATCTATGCTTTGCGAATACATTGTAGAAAGCATCGGCTACATGACGAATAACAGGCCAGCGAAGCGGTGCATATAGCCAACCCATGCCCACGGCTTTCCATGCTTCATGAGTGACATCAAGGCCAGTTATCAACGTCCCGTCTTCACGAAGTCCGTGAATTCTTGCATTGAGTGCATGCCAATCCATGGTTGGATAACGGTTCGAAAAATCGGGGGCCTGAATATCTACCAATGTTAATTTGTTGTGCTTGTCTCTTTTTCTTAAATGACGCATTTCAGCGATACACAACGGACAATACCCGTCATAGAAAATAATCACGACTGAATACCTCTGCCAAATTTTGAACACGTTTATACGCATTCTTACCAGTTGCAAACTGCTTGAAAGAAAGCAGCTAGCCTCACATGTTAAAACCTTTCACTCAGCTCGCACATTATTCTTATTTAATATTCGTTTATACGATAAAAAAACACGCTTGGATGACTTGTGTTGTGACCTACCCGCACCCACACTACAGACAAAGATTAAGAGAGGTTTTTACTATGGCAAATTTACAAGTCGCCACGTTGGCAGGCGGATGCTTTTGGTGTATCGAATCAGCGTTTAATAGCGTTGAAGGCGTGGAAAAAGCAATTTCTGGCTATGCTGGAGGCGAAAAGGCCGATCCAACCTATGAAGAGGTATGCAAAGGAAATACTGGCCATGCTGAAGTGGTACAAGTGACGTTTGATGCCGACAGCATTAGCTACCGAGAGATACTAGAAATTTTCTTTGCGCTGCACAACCCTACACAGCTTAACAGACAGGGCAATGATGTAGGCACACAGTATCGCAGCGCGGTTTTCTATCACGACGATACACAAAAAGCTGAAGCAGAAAAAATTATCGCAGAAATCACAGAAGAAGAGATTTGGCCCGATCCCGTAGTGACTGAAATAGTAGCAGTAAATAACTACTACGACGCCGAAGACTACCACCAAGATTACTTCAAAAATAATCCACAAAACCAATATTGCTCTATGGTGGTGGCGCCTAAACTTGCGAAGTTCAAAAAAACCTTCGCTTCTCGACTTCGCAGCGACGCATAAATAAAACAGCGATATTAAGCGCGCTATCAATAGCGTTAGCCAACAATAAAAAGGGTTGCTTAAAAGCAACCCTTTTGTTTTTCAATCTATTCGTTTTCTTATTATTCAAACCAAACGCTGTTAATTTCTAATGGAAACAATAAAGGCGCTAAGTCTTCATAACGCTTCTTATGAGCTTCGCACGTCGCGTTTTTAAGGTAGTTTTTCTCCCAAGGATCGTTAATGATCCACAAGGTATTTTCAATGGTCACTAGTCCTTCCATCGACGAATTATCCATTGTGTATTGTTCGCAACTCTGATCGCCGGCAACGTCGAAAGTAATAGGGATACGCTTTGTTGGCTTACTGCCACTCACATCAATTACCCACAGTTCATTGTCGTTTCTTGCTGCGCCAAACAAATAGGATGCGCCCGCTGAATGAGTATATAACGCCAGTCCATTGATAGGATGATTACCTGAAGTAAACGAAGGAAGTTGAAGGTTAGGCTCGCTCACTGTGGCAAAATCATTCGACGAGAAAAAGTCTTCATCAACAGCCAATGTAAAAATTCTTGGCTGTCCTGCTTTATCTTTCTCTAGCGCCAGATATAACGTGCCGTCTTCAGCCATCGTCAACCCTTCAATGCCGTCGTTAGGAAAATTACCTACTTCAAAATCGTTGGGAAACTGAAGAGGTCGCACATCCGACATTTCAACCGAGCCATTATCTTTTCGTGTCAATTTTACCAACAAGGTAGGGTAATCTGTTGACCCTGTTTCCTCGTATTTGGTTTCACAGCGAGGGCTTAACGCGCCGGTACGGGTAGCATCTTCGGTAACCGTATAAATTACGTTAGTGTCTCTGGGGTCTACGGCTAGCGCTTCTAAATCAGGTTGCTCGCTCAAATAGCTATAAAAGCAGCTTCGGCGCACGGTATTGGAAAATGAAAAGCGTTCGCTCGATGCGCTCAGCGTTGCGGTATCTGGTGAAATGCTATGAAGTTTCAACTGTTGAGTGGTATCAGCGCTAGCATCTGCGATAGTGACAAGTTGACCGTCTAGCACCACTAACCCTGAGGTTTGAGGATCAAACATAACGTTGCCTTTTTCATCAAGGATCCATTTACCCACAGTGACTTCTGTTAAGTCTTGAGGTTCAGGAGTGATAACAACGTCTTTCGGCTCGCTACAGGCGCTTATCAGTAAAGTGGTTAGCACAGCACTGGTTAAATATTTTAGCATAGTGTGAAGTCCTCTCTCCGTTTATTAAGACGAGAGCAAAAGGTAAAACTGAAAAAATTGTAAGGGAGTATATCGAGCATACCGTTTATTCACAAAAAAGAGTAAGGTTATGCGATAGACATCAGGTTTGCTGAGTACATATATGATTTGGCAACGTTAAATAGTCGTGCTGTCATCATGTTTTCGATTAATGTGCAGCATATTTAGTTAACACGCTTACGTGTATTAATATTGACGAAAATTAAAGGAGAGCGTCATTTCTACGCAGCACTTGCCCCAAGTTATTGCAGGTCCGATAGTAAGAAAGGTGACATCTACAGAATGTCATATTTGGGTAGTAACCAGTAACGCCGATTCACCTACGCTAAATCTATCTGCAAATGAAGTCGTCGTCAGCGGCAATTGTCAACGCGAAACCATACGCGTAGGTAAGTACGCATTTATACACTTGCTCTCTTTCACTTCGTCAGAGCCCTTCGAAGATACTGCGCGGATAGGTTACTCGCTATCTTTTAGCGACGATGCTCAGCAGGCTTCATGGGAAAATGAACAACGCGGGCTTCTTTACGATGGGCAGTCTTCCTTATGTTTCCACTACACCGAGACTCCCGAGACCATATTGCACGGCTCATGCCGTAAGCCTCACTTTCACAGTGATGATGCCCTAGCACAAGTAGATGTACTCCATAAAAATGCGTTCAAAAAGCAAAATGATTTTCCCGATCTCCTGTTGATGACGGGCGATCAAATTTACGCTGATGATGTCGCAGGTCCTATGCTTAAAGCCATACACAGCGTGATTGACCGTTTAGGTCTTTATCATGAAGCACTGGAAGGGGCAGTAGTAACCAACACTAATGAACTTGCCACACATGAACATGGGTATTACGAACGAGAGCAGCTTCTGCCACAAATTGCGACCAATACGGTACTGTCTTCAATATTCTTTGGTGCTAAGAAAAAACCGGTATTCACATCAGTAAACGCGCAAAACCATTTGATTGGCAGTGCGGAGATCATCGCTATGTATTTACTGGTGTGGTCCGACACGCTTTGGGCTGATATCAATATAGATAAAGATGGGATCCCCCCAAAATACCACGCTATTTTCGACAAAGAACACGAATCGCTTAACGGCTTTGTAAAACAGCTACCGCAGGTACGTAGGGCCCTGGCACACATTCCTACCTATATGATCTTTGACGATCACGATGTTACCGACGATTGGAACTTAACCCGGGGCTGGGAACAAGAAGTCTATGGAAACCCTCTATCAAAACGCATGATCGGCAATGCGCTTATCGGCTACTTGCTTTGCCAAGGCTGGGGAAATGCACCAAAAAAAGTAGCGCCATTAATTGCTAAAGTACAAGAATCAATGGGAGAAAGCGGTTTAAACTCGCACGATGAAATCATTGATGAGCTGTTGGATTTTGATCAGTGGCATTACCGTTTAGATACCACACCACCTATTGAGGTTTTAGACACCCGCACGCAGCGTTGGCGCAGTGAATCTAATATGAATAAGCCCTCGGGGCTAATGGACTGGGAAGCACTGTGTGATTTTCAACATTCCATAATCGGCAAAGAATCTGTCATCGTTGTCTCTGCCGCTCCCATTTATGGCGTAAAGGTTATCGAAGCCATTCAAAAGGTGTTTACGTTTTTTGGCAAGGCGCTTACTGTTGATGCTGAGAACTGGATGGCCCACAAAGGCACCGCGAACGTTATATTAAACATATTCAGGCATTACAAAACGCCCCCCGATTTCATCATTCTATCTGGCGATGTGCACTATTCCTTTGTATACGATGTACGCCTGCGCTTTAGGCGCAACAGCCCTCACATCACCCAGTTCACCTGCAGTGGATTAAAAAACGCCTTTCCGGATGGATTGATCAAATGGCTAGATAGATTAAACCGCGTGCTTTATCGCTCTAAATCGCCTCTAAACCTTTTCACAAGACGTCGAAATATGTCAGTAAAAGCGAGAGAGCCAAGTTTGGGCTATGGCGAATTATTCAACGGTTGCGCCATTGGTGTATTAAAAATTTCACAGAAAAACACCGATGTTCAGTGCAAAGCTTTGTTGAGCAACGGTAAAGAGGTAGAATTCCCAGCTTCTAAAGACGATTAGTTCAAAAGAGGTATCTAATGAGTGATAGCGCACTGTCCATCGGATTATTTTACGGCTCAACAACCTGCTATACCGAAATGGCAGCAGAAAAAATCCAAGCGCAGCTCAATAGCCTTTTCGACGAAGATATTGTTGACCTTCACAACATTAAAGACGTTAACCTAACGCGCACGGCCGAATACGACATTATCATTTTTGGTATTTCAACGTGGGACTTTGGCGAGCTCCAGGAAGATTGGGAGTCTCATTGGGAAGAAGTGCACGGTTTGGATTTATCAGGGAAAACCATCGCCTTATTCGGACTTGGCGACCAACTTGGTTACGGTGAATGGTTTCAAGATGCATTAGGCATGCTTCACGATGCAATATTGCCATCAGGCTGTAAGATCGTGGGTTATTGGCCAAACGAAGGCTACGAATTTACCGCCTCAAAAGCGTTAACCGAAGACAAAACTCAGTTTGTTGGCCTGTCTCTTGACGATGAAAACCAATACGACAAAACAGACGCGCGCATCGAAGCATGGTGCGAACAGTTATTGGTCTCGATGGCTTAACGCCTATAAATTTCGGATGTCAGTGTTGGAAAGTAAAGGCCGTATTCATCAGCAGTTTTATCGCAACGGCCCAAGCCACAGGGACGGCGCTGATGTTTCATTTCAAGATATTCGCAAACTGTTTAATTTCGCTACGATCACTGTGGGTAGATGGGTAACAGCAGAAGAACAACAGATCGCTGCCAACCTCTTTTTCGATGCGCTTTACGATCTGGTCGCGATCTTAAATATCAATGAACAGGTGTTATCGTTAAACGGATCCCTGTCACTGGCTTTTGGCAGTGGCGGTCAAAAACACAGCAGTGCCCACTACAACAGTGCGAAAAGACAGCTTGCGCTAGCAAAAAATGCAGGAGCCGGAGCGCTAGCCCACGAATGGTTTCACGCTTTCGATCATTATATTGCGCCGCGCATGTTCGACGGTATTGCCGCCGGCAGCTTTGCTACACAGGCCTGGCTCGACAATGCCCCGATGAATCCTCATCCGTTGAATCAAAAATTGAGCGATTGTTTCTCGCTATTGTTCCTAAATGATCAAAAAAGACCAAATGAGTACTTTGTGCGATCCGTAGAAGCTGATCGCGCGTTAAAAATGTATTATTATGCTATGCCTCAGGAGATGGCTGCCCGCGCATTTGAAGCCTGTATTCAAGATCACGAGATCAAAAACGCATTTTTGGTGCAGGGGACAAAAAAATCAACGGAAGCTAGACTTGGCATTTATCCTCATGGTAACTTGCGTACATCACTCAATCAGGCATTGATGTTGTATTTTTACCAATTAGGTGTCGCTATTTCACATAAACAAACCTAGTTTGTTGTTTTATTACTGTGAAACTGAGTATTTTTTCAACAACAAGTGTTAATGAGCACGCTGTTTTTGTACAAAACCCTGTATATTTTTGTAACAAGCAGTATACTAAAGCGCTCGAACGTAACAGAAGAAAGAAGACGAGATGAAAAGAAAGAAGCATACCTCGGCTGAAGACGAGGCTCAGATTGATATGACCCCCATGTTGGACATCGTGTTCATCATGTTGATTTTCTTCATCGTAACGACCTCGTTCGTGAAAGAGAAAGGTTTGGACGTAAACCGTCCTGAAGATAATCAAGCGAAAAACGATAAGCCTTCAAAAGCGCTTTCTATCCGTATTGATGCTGATGGCACAATTATGATGGGCGGCCGCGAAGTTGATATTCGTCGTGTGGTTGCAAACGCGCAAACATACCTAGCGGAAAACAACACGGATTCAGCTGCTATCCAGGCTCACGAAGACAGTGAGCACGGTACTGTGGTAGAAGTTATGAACCAAGTTAAAATTGCAGGTATTGATAAAGTATCTGTTTTGGTTAAAAAGAGCAGCTAAAACGCCTTTCTGACCACGCAAAATAAAGAAAGCCACCTTCGGGTGGCTTTTTTCGTATAAGACCTTATACCAAAGTATCTCTTGTGCTATCGCATGAATTTTGTTCAGATCGTACCATTCGGTGTGTCTGGAAAATCCATGTTGAAACTCGGTTCCAGACTCTGATGTCACTGGAGCCATTATGCACAAAAAAATACTCTACACTGCTGTACTTGCAGCGGTTATGTCAGCACCACAAGTGTCTGCCGCCAAAATTGAATTGAGTGAAGCGTTTGAATACAACGCATTCATCTTCGATAGCTTTACTGGCCAATCTTCCGATGTTGAAGGAAGACTAGCTGTCGGTGGCGAAATGAACGTAACCGATTTCAATGTTGGCTTACTGTTATCGCCAGATATGTCTGAGTCTGCTCTTGCCGTAGGCGGTAACCTTCATTTCACGCGCGGTGATGTTCACGGTGGTTCAACTACCGTGTCAGGTATGGTGTTTGGATCTGAACTCACATTCGATAAAGCGGTTAACGCTCAGCAGACTGTAAATCTCATTAATTCTACGGTGAAGTCTGGCGGTATCTCATCCAAAGGTGATGTCAAACTAGGTAACTCAAATGTTGTATCAGGTGATGTGCACGCCAATACTGTGAAACTTGGTGGGCCTAATAGTGTTTACGACAGTGTGAGCAACCCTGCTTTATATGGCTCCCAAGTTGAAAACGGAAACGTATTTGCTGAGTCTAGCGTTGAACTTGATAGCAGCGAAGTTAACGGTACCGTAACGCTTAACGACGTTAACAATTACACCGCTATCAATGGTTCGACAGCAACATCTGTTGAACAGGGCAGCGTGAGTAAGGCTAACGTTAACAATATCGACTTTAATGCTATTGCTGCCGAAGTAACAGCGCAGTCTCAGGAGTTTGCGTCAATGTCGGTGAATGGCACAACAACATTGTCGTGCACTGACGCTAACGATTCGGATCAAGCGGTTGCTTGTACCGACGCTAGCAAGGATGTATTAAATACCATTACCTTCTCTGGCTCTGATGATATCAATATCTACAATATTGACGCTAGTTGGTTCAGCGCTGCTGATAAAGGCATTGTTTACGATTTCTCAACCACCAGCTACAACATCATCAATGTCTACGGTGAATCAGTTGAGTTATTTAACACTGGCTTCTTTAATACGGCCTTTACGCAGGAAAATGAATATTTCAGAGAAAATGGCCAGTACAGAGACAATGACAACAATGTAGGTCAGCGTCATGATGGCCTTTATACCAACAACATCTTGTTTAACTTTGTTGATGCTGATTTTCTTACACTACATAGTGTGGGTGTTAAAGGTAGTGTACTGGCGCCATATGCAGAGCTAAGTTTCTACAATGGCCATGTAGACGGTAATGTCATTGCTAATAGTTTGGTCACTCCGTTGGTGCAACTGATTAATGACGACGGCGAAACCTACAATGCGCCGACAGGCCAAGTAAATAACTATCAGTTCGGCGCTATCAACGTAAGTGAACCTGCATCAATCGCCCTTTTATTTGGCGCTGGATGTTTCATGCTAGCTAGACGTAGAAAAGCGAATTAACGCTTTAAAAAGAGAGTGAATCTTCAGGCAAAAGCGGCTTTATAGTGCAAAGCCGCTTAATCTTGGCGAAGACAGCAAAAGCTCATCGCTTGTTACACCAGCACCTCGCCCTTCTCGCCACCTTATCTGAATACCCGCTTCAAATGCTTGGTACTCAACCGCAAATGCTTTTCCTATATACCCAGCCACAATCCAGTTGTGATTGATTCGATACTGACCTTCAGCCATAAAATTTCCGCTTAAACCCGTATCTGAGCTTTCACCAAGGGTCGCGTTCTCGTCTGCCGTAGGAAATGCACCTCCAATCGGAAAGCGCAGATCATCGTCTTGTTCAACACGTGAAAGCGCAAGTGAACTTCGAAGTTTAACTTGCCAGTTTAGCGCCTCAAGCGTTAACAGCTCTGAATAGCCCCCGATGCTGACAAACTGACTGGGGCTAAAGTAGCCACCATTGCCGACCGTAAAGCCGCTTAAATTTTTATCGTAGCTTGTATAGCTCAAGAATGGCCCTACGCGCCAATAATCAAGCATGGGAGATATCATGGTAGCAATATCGTAACTCACATCACCCCGTAGAGAGAGTGCGCTATTATCGTCAACCTGCTCGCCTTCTAAGCGACTAACCTGAGCAGTACCTGCAACAGACCAGTTGTCGGCCACTGCATGCGCTACTAACCCTCTTATGCCACTTTCTATCACGTAGCCCCAAGGTTTCGCGTGATCAGCATTGAAGGTTCCGGTTTGGCTTAATAAGCTGTCTTCTTTTGCCTTTCTAAATAAGGTTGCAGCTACCGTTGTACTGGTAAGAAATTTGGTTGCAGATATCTGCCCCGTTACTTTAGCGCCAACGGGTTGATCGAACATGGCATATTCAAGGTTAGCGTAAAAATTGAAATCAGGTGCCTGATAATGCGCTTCGGCGCGAAGCCCCTTATCTTCAAAGCCGCTTATTCCCGAAAATGCTCCACTCAATTGGTCGTTACCAAACCAGTCACCAACTTGAGGACTACCGCTGTAGAATTGCTTATAGTCGAGTGATACTTGCCACAGCCAGTTTTCATAACCGCTGCCAATACCAATATATTGCGACAGAACATCGAAATTACCGAGTCCCTCGCTCCCGCTTCGACTGCGAGTATTAATACTGTAGACTGCACTTAGGCCATCTTTAGTTTGTGCTGTAACTCCCCGCGCATCGCGATTTTGATAGGCTAGCCAAAACTGTTTTCTGGGCCAGGCGTTACGTGTGGTGCGTTCTTGCAATATGCTTTTTACCGCACTGTATCTCAGCGACAATCGGTTCAGTGTGGCTTCGTCGTCTTGATTAATTGTAACCAATTCATTGGCAATTACCGCATCGGTTGGCGTCTTCGCGAGCACTCGCTCGAACGCCGCGGTGGCGGTTGTGGTGTCTTGTATCTCTTTAGCAGCCCACCCAATTAGTGCTTGCTCATCTACACTTAACGGTCTCAAACGGGCGAGTGCTTCGCCTGACTCAATACTTTGCTTGTAGCGCCGTGTATCGTAAAACTGAGCCTGTCGGCTAGCCAGACCATCAGCACAGCGTCGAATGAAAACCTCAGTATTGACACTACATGCTAGGTCGAACGCGCTTTGCTTGGCCGTGTCGCTGCTTTGCGCGCTAAGTGACAAATACCTGCCTTCATTACCGTTCACCAAACTAAATAGCGCGTCGGCAAAGTCGTAATTTTTCAAGTCGTATTGTTGCCATGCCGCGCCCTGCAGCACTTCTTTCACGTAGCCGCTGTTATCAGATTTGAGAAATTGCTCCAGCGTTGTCGTATCACGCAAAGACAATGCCTGCTGTAGCTTAATACCAGTGACACTGTTAAGGCCTTGTTGAGCGGATTGTTTATCGATATCACGAACTGCCGATTGTTGGGCCTGAGAGAACTGCTGCGTTGCCATTTCTAACATGCCTTTATCAATGGCGGTCCACCCCATAAGCAAGTAAAAATCAGTTCGCTTAATTTGATTGCTCAATGCAATAAGCGTTTCTACTTTTTGCTTCGACGTATTTGCTCTGGCTTTCGGCGTTAACTGAGCAAATTGTTCGAGCGGGAGGGCTTTAGAAGCGGGCTTATCTGGCTGCTTTTTTAAAGCCTGAAGCGATTCTCTTGGCGCTGAAACTACAGGCTTGATAGTACCTTTTAAGCGGCCGTTTATTCTGTTTAGTTCGGTTTCGACTTCTTGTGGCACCTGCCACGTAGGGTAACGAGCTTTTAAGCGCGTAAACTCTTCATTGGCTTGCTGAATCTGTCGCTCATTAATATGGTACCAAAGCCCTGTTAAATCCGGCTGATCTTGTTGTGCAGGTAATATACCCAGATCTTTTTCTTTGTACGTTGTTTTAGCTTGTCCGTATGCCTGCACCGACACAAGTGACGTGGCCAAAGCGCCTAGTGCCAGATACAAAGAGGTGCGAGTAAACCGAGTTTTCACGATGCGTTATCCAAAACTGCTAGCATAGAAAGCAGCGTTAAACTTGCCGAGTAATAATCCATGTTTCGATTTATCTCAGGCCACTCTGGCCTTTGCTTTTCTTCTGATTTCATCAAGCTGTTTACCGCAATCTGCACTGAACGCATTCCCTTAGACATTTCGTACTCAGCTGTTTCCTCGTTTAACAGGTTGATGGTAGCTGGCGTAGGCGTTATCGCCCACCATGCATAGTAGGGAGAAAGTAGCTTCTCAGTTAACCTAGCGTTTTGGCGAAAACGTGGGGACCATGCAAGCTGAAGCGGTATACGGATCGCATTAAAACCAAACTCAGGCGATATCACATTATCTAAACTTAACGCACCAATCTTACTGTTATCGGACTCAGTACTATTAGGGGTGAAACGCACCCAATCACTGGGCAATTGGTAGGTAGAAAACTGCATATTCGACAGCAAGATCAAGCCCGACTCGAACAGGCTTTCCCAACGTGACGGAGTATCCGACAGCGAAGACAGGTCAGTTATGGCGGGAAAAACCCAATAGGACAGATTTAGCTGAAGGCTGCTATTTCCTGTTTGGTCAGATGCAAATCCGTATTCCCCTGGCAAGAGCACTACACTGTTATTATTCACCACCAGAAGTTTCTGCTCTACAGCACGTACAATATTCCTGGCGTCCTCCTCATACTTACTAACGCCCCACTTTTCACTTGCACGCAATAATGCCCAGGCAATAAGAATCTCACCATCAGAGGCATTATTAGGGTCATCAATACAAGAAGATGAATTATCCACACAAGGTCGGTAGCGCCAGCTAAAGAGCCCGTCTTCGCGCATGAGCGTACGTTGGGTCCAGTTCCATAATGCACCAAAGGTGTCTTTGTCGTTGGCGGCCACGGCAAAGAGCATACCGTAGCCTTGCCCTTCGCTGTGAGACACATCATCATTTCCTGTGTCTACCACGCGCCCGCCGTCAACAAACAATGCCTTATATGCTATGTACTGAGACTTGAATTCGCTATCTTCCTTGGTAGAGCACGACGCCAACAGGAACAAAAAGCCTATCACTAGCGTCGCTTTTGTTGCGTAATGCAGCTTTACCATGAGTCTTGCACTTGTTTATTTCTGCGTTTAAGCAACAGGTAAATAAGTAGGCTTACAACAAATACAACCAATATAAAGCCTATTAACCAATACCACGGGTTGTTAGACAGCCATAGTCGTAAATGCAGCCAGCTGTCGTCGGCTTCACCCACTTCATATTTATCGCTTACCTGCATGATGAGTGATGGCGAAAGACCATCTTTCCATGCGAAGAAATCCCCTGCCATCTGCCCCCACATCGACAAACTAACCAGATCCTCGACTCTAGCTTGAAGAAGTTCCGGCGTCTGCGCTGCAACAATGAACAAGGTATCGGTTTGTGATGAAACAGGGTGTGCCTGTGCAGTAAGTACTGCTTGCTCACCTAAGTCACTTTCTTGAACGGTATGACCGTCTATGCGCATTTCTTTGAAAGACTGATCGTCAGTCAGGTTTCTTACGCGATTGTACAGATTGTTCTGTAACCGATAAGACCAGCGTTTCGTTGCCTCAATGGCCGTACTGAATTCAGACTGCTCAATATTCGTTAAGCTTTCAGGGGTACCTAGAACAATCACAGAACCTTCGGTTGTAATGTCGTTTCCAGTTGCTATTTTCACGTTCAATAAAGGCACTTGGGCTACTTGCGCTAATTTCGCTGAAAGAGTTAACGCTGTATCTAAATAGTCATCTGACGGAATAGCAATGGTTGACGATGGTGCTGACTTAAAGCGCGCAAACGGGTAAGCCGTTTCTGAAAGCAAGACGAGATTAGGTTGAACTGCCACGTTTCCTGCATCAGGTAGTTTTATAGCCGAAGAATCATCAAGCTGGAACACGAGGTGGGAACCTGGAATATCATCACAAGGCACACCTGCTAACGGCGCTCTCATGGTTACCGCAAAGTCTAAATTATTCGTCCCGCCTTTGAAGAACCGTGCAGGTATTCTTAGCTGATAGTCTCGGTAGGATTGTCCGTTAATATTATTAAGAGACAAACCGTGTACAAGTTCGTCATTCACGCTTACATTCATAACCGAACCTGGCCCAAAACCTGCGCCATACCCGAAGTCTAAGAGCAAGCTCACGCTCGCGTTTTCAGGTACATAAAAATCTGCAGGCAATCTGAATGACACCCGTTTTGTGAAGTTCCCCTCATCCCTAAACTGCGTGGTCGCCACACCAAAGTCTTGGAATGTGTAGTGATTGTCAGGGTTCAGAATGCGATGACGCTGCAGCGTTTCCGCCTGCATTTGTGACTGTGAAAGTACGGTGACTTGTGAAATAGGGTTAATCGCATCGTCCATTACCGCCAAGGCTTTCGCTGCCTCAAGTACTTCTTCTTGCGTAGTACCGCTGACAATAAGGCGGTAGCTAGCCGGTACAATCACGTTGCTGTCCTTAACGAACGCTGGTGTGCGCTGTGCTTTTAGAAACGCGCCATCAATGTCGTTAATCACTTCGTCAGATAATACCGGTGATAACGCGTCGACTGTACCAACTAGAATATGAACAGGCTGTTTTTGCTTGGCTTTGAGATACCATGCAGCACGCTCGTAGCGAGCAACATTTTGGTCGTTCCAAAAACTATTTTCTGTGTCTTCTAGCTGGGGCAAAACGTAACCATCATCAAAGCTGTCATGCTCGATAATAAGCGGCTGATATTGATTCCTAAGAGACAGTGCTTGAGCAACAATGGGAAGTGTCTGATATTTAATTTGATCATCAGCTTCTCGCGCCGTGTAAAGCTGAACGTTTCGCTGTCCGCCAATTCCTGGACTAAAGAATCCGCTCAGCTCATCTAACGTGAAGCGCTTTTCATTCACCGACGTCGCAATTTTTAGCGTTGAGTTGTATGCATTAATTTCGCTCCACAATTCAGGCGCACTGCCGTCAACACATTGCTCGGCATAGTGCTGACTTACCGCTAGTGTCAGAGAGTTAAACCCGGCTCGCCACAATGAAGTAGGGATCGCAATTTCAGATACAAGAGAAGGTCTGTCTGGGTCGAACGCAATCTGTCCAATGGTCGCATTATTGAATCTCACATACAGCTGAGAACGTTTTTTGATTAACGCCTGCGAGCTGACCACTTCTAATGTAAGTAGCGCGCTGTCCACATCAGTTACTGAACTAAGGGGAATTGGAATATCAATGGAGGCAGATTTTCCCTGCAAGCGCACGGTACTTTCACCGCCAAAAAAGTCGGTTAACCGATACGTGTCAGTTTGCGCCGCTAGGGTAAAAGGCATGCACAAACATATGATGAACATAAGAAATTTTTTTATCATTGATTTTCCTTTGCCGGTTTAGCAAGCAAACCTAATTTCTCGGCGAATTTCCCCATTAATACAAGCATATGCAATAAAACAGGCTTTAACCCAACTTTCAACACATGTTTTGCGCCGAACCAATATGAGATAGCCCTTGTTCTTCTTCGTTGAAACGACATCCAGCGCAAACTATCACACAGTGAATAGGCGACGACTTCGTTTTCTTGTTCTTCGGTTTGAGGCATAAAGCGTACTCGAAGAATTTTTGACCTATTGTCGTAATGCAGAACGCTAATTGGCAAATGAACGTTCTTATTCAGTGCGTGACTCCACGATGTGAGCGTGGCATTTTCAGGTACTAACGCTCCCTCACCTTTCAAGCGTAACCGAGCTCCACCTAGCGAAAGATCGACCAAATCTCCAACCCAAGCTTCATTGCTTGTAGTCTTAATAACGACACTGTTGGTAGCTGGTAGACGTGCCTGGCTACGCACCTGTTTCCGCTCTAATAACACACTAAGAACAGACAACAATAGAATCAAATTAAATACATTCCACAACATGACCACCACAGTAAGTTCGCGTGTAAGAGGCTCTGTTATGAACTTATAGACGCCGCTCCCTAATGCGAATGTGATTACCAATATTAGCCAGTAAAACACGCTCGATAGTGGCGATACAAAGGTTCTGTCAAGACTCTCTCCTTTTGGTGTTACAACAAATGAAGGTGCCCGCGGCTTTAAGAAAACCTTGATTAATGCGTTTAGCGTAAATGCGCACTGTAGTATTTCATATAACTCTGACACTAAGGGCCATCGGGTTCGCCCAAAGAGCATGGTGGATATCATGTATGTGGCAATAACGTGAGGCAGGGTGAAGGCAAAAATTTCCAGCATCGATGCATGGTAAACCTGAAGCCCAAAGACCAAATACGCCAGTGGCATAAGCAAAAAGATGATGCGAGCAAACGGGAACAGCCAAAACATGATTGAACTCATGTAGCCCACTCGCTGATACCATTTTAGTCCTTGCGCTTTAAAAGGCTTTTTGAGTAGTAAAATTTGCGTCATGCCTTGTGCCCAGCGCATACGCTGCTTAATAAACGCATCAAACGTTTCTGGCGCAAGGCCGCTTACCATAGGTCTGTCCACATATACAGACTCGTAGCCCATTTTGTGAAGATCTAACGCGGTTTCTGCATCTTCAGTGATAGAGTCGCCGGAAATGCCCCCCACCAAATCGAGGTGCTTTCTTCTCATCAATGCGGCTGATCCACAGAAGAAGGAACTCCCCCAGTAGTCTAAGCCTTTCTGTATAGTGCCGTAAAACATGTCGTTTTCTGAAGGCATGCGAGTAAACGCAGAGAAGTAGTTACGCTCAACAGGATCTGGGTTAGCCATAAAATGAGGGGTTTGAACGAGAAAGACCTTCTCGTTTTTAAGCATCCACGGCACGGTTCTATCAAGAAAATCCGAAGTAGGAACATGGTCAGCATCCAAGATAACAATCAAATCACCCGTGGTATTTTGTATTGCACTGTTCACATTACCCGCCTTGGCAAACTCATTTTTTGCTCGAGTGTGATAGGTAATATCCAAACGTTTGCACAGTGCTTGCAAATCTTGTCGCCGCTGTTTTGCAGTGGCCGCTGACACAGGGTTTTCAGCGTTAATTTTCTGGTCGGTTCCGCCATCGTCAAGCAAATGAATACGAAGCTTTTCTTTAGGGTAATCGAGCATTTTTGCAGCGCGGATAGTGACTTCTAATATCCCTTCATCTTCGTTATAACTCGGGATCATGACGTCTACGCTGGGCAGAGTTGATTTATCTACCCCTTCTAGGGACAAAAGCGGTCGACTGAGCGGAAACGCGTTAACGATCGCCCCTAACACTGAAGTGATCCCCGCATAAATTTCAGCGCCAAATAATAGCCAGACGGCAATCATTGAAAGAAAATCTGAGTAGGTTAGCGTGTAAATACCACGCCACAGCAAATACCTGACGCTAAGCGCAATGGCTAGCACCAGAGCTAAAATGCGGAATAAATGCTGGTATTTTTGCGTGTGCCGCGCTTCTTTGCTGCACAAGGATATTGCGATGAGGATAACGATTGAAGAGAGAAGCTGCCCCAATGCATCCATGGGTGCCAGCAGTAGCCCCCCAAGAATAAAGGATGCTACTAACAGGACAATAATGAACTGAGAGGTGTAGTGTTGCCTACGAGTCTGCGAATAGTCCAAGTTTGCGATCCAATACGTGTATTTGCGTTACACTTGCATAGTTCGCCCTGTTAATTAACGTAATTTTACCGTCCGACATTTCAATCTCGTGATTACTTTTATAAAACAAACGAGAAATGTCATCTCTCTGCTTTTTATTGCTTTTAGACGCTAACAACCACGCCGGATACGTTGCCATTCCAAATGCAGCTACAACAATAAGGCCATAGAACAATACTGGCGACATTGTTGGCGCTATGTACAGGGAAAATAAAAACATAGCCATACTTGCAACGGTAAATATACCAGTAATTTTGCGAAAACGTATAACTTTCATAAGTTTATTTTCTGCATCAAGCAGCATCGAAAGACGCTTCTTCCACAGCTGCTCTGTCTCTAAACTCGTGCGTTCTTCAACCAGTTGAGGTTTTTTAAAAGCAGGATTGGTATTTTTAAACTGTTGAGCAAGCGCAAACACGTTTACCGCAGCGCCTTCATTAATAGCGCTCTGAAACGATTGTTCAAGCGTAGGTGATTGGTCAAATTGTTGTGAGTTATCTACTAATTTCACTGCGCACACTCCCCTCATTACTACACACTGAGTCTACTTCCGTACATTCAGAGGAAAAATTGCTGAAACCATACTTACTGATTAATAACGATACGCTTACATACGCAAATTGATATTGAACTTTAGCTCATTGAACTTTGGTATAAGTCATGTAGGGCAAGGCCTACAAGGGTGTGAAGACTATATGAAAAGCCATATAGCAGGTAACGTAAGTCGCAGAAAAGCAGCCCGACTAAACGGGATTAACGTGGGCAAATTAGACTAATTGATAAGGTGAGTTTTATTGCTAAAGCGTTAGGGCTTGCGCAGCTTACTTAAAATACTGATCAAGTTACTTACATTAAATACCGTTCCAAAAATACTGCCCACGGAAATGGCATATAACAGCCCCAAAGTTTCAGCAACAAGAAAAACCTTTCTAATAGTGTGCGTATTGCGGATAACCAAAGATCCCACTGTAAAAATAAGTGAAGACGCATAGGCAATGAAGATTATCCAGCTGTGCTCTAGCACAAACCACTCATAAGCGAGGAAGCCTAGATTCAGCGCAACAAAGAAAAATAAAATGGCATTGCTTCTATGTTTAATGGCAATAAAGTTACGAACGCTGGCAAGCAGTGTTCCAATGCCTGCGGCCATGGCATCTAGCATAAAAAAATGCATGCTAAGTGCACTTAAGGCAAACGCAGAAATAAGCAAATACTTGTCTACGTTAGTTTGGCGATACCCAATAAAATTTAAAACAACGGCTATTGCGCCAAAGCCTTCTGCAACTATGTTCATTAATATAAGCTCATTAAAATTTAAGGTAGAAAGGCTGACAAAGGGCTTTGTATTCACTGGTATATTCGCCCTTTTGATCCCTAATTATCAGCTCATTTTTGATTGCATTTTTCGCTATTAAGCTCGGCCATTCCCGATGTGCAGTAACGTTTTTAAGATTATCACTTGCGCCCTCCATTACTTTTTTAAAGTGGAACGCGCAAAGATAAGGCGATTTGTTAGATGTATGCTTTACATAAAGAATATCTGCCAGCGATAGGCCATAACCTTCAGCCGTTTCGATAACCGAGGCTTCCATCGACGCTGGGTACACACAGTACATTTGCCCTTGTTCTATTAACAACTTGCTGCTTGCACTAAAAAGTTCATCTGGGCCCAATGCAGACGTTTGCCTTGCCACCGAGCGAGATTGGCTTTGCTTGCTGTACGCATTTGAAAGTGTAGCTGGCGTGTTAAAGTAAGGTGGATTAGAAATCACTAGGTCATACAAGTGGGGGGAGGTGTAGCCAGTTACATCACAGCAGTAAATAAACAGCTGTTTGGCCCATTTTGCATTTTTAAAGTTGGTAGCGGCCTGCGCTGCGGCTTGCTCATCTATTTCTATCGCGTCAATTCTGGCTGCGCCATTATCGAACGAGCTGATGTCAATTGAACTGCTTTGAACATTCTGCTCTTCACCGTTCGGATTGCAAAAGTGCGCTGCTTTTTGGGCCATCATCAACGCTAAAATGCCACTGCCGGTGCCGATATCCAAGATGCGTGGGGCATGGCTGAGGTTTGCGCGAAACTGTGCCCAACTTCCTAAAATCAGACTGTCGGTATTCACTTTCATCGCGCATTTGTCCTGTGCTACGGTGAATTGTTTACAGCGGAACATAAGGAAGTCGTATTACCTAGTGCGTTAAAAGGCGCGCATTCTATATCAAGTCGGGTTGTGCTTCACGTTAAGGTTGTGACATTTACTGTGAGCGCTTATTTCCAGCGCTGCAGCGACATCATATTTCTGGCAACGTCAACGGCATGAACGGGTCGGTATTTCTTTAACGGGCCTTTCATTATGCTTTGCCATATGGGCGCCGTTTTCTGCGCTATATCTTCTAGCGTCCGCGACTCGTCGCGATTGCCTAACAATAACGAAGGGCGTACGGCAGAGGCATGGGGTAACTGAGGCATTCGCATAATCGCGTTTTCTAGCTCGCCTTTTACTCGTAAATAAAAGTTACTGCTTTTAGCATCAGCGCCTACCGATGATATCCATACAAAACTGTCCGCGCGCTGAGCTCGGGTCAGCTGTGCTGCAACATGAACATATTCAAAATCAACGCGGCGAAACGCTTGTTTCGATCCCGCCTTTTTAAGCGTGGTGCCCAGACAACAGTACACATGATTTACGCTAAAGTAGCCTTGATAGTCCTGTAGATTGTCGAAGTCGATAACCACGGGCTTTAGGCGATTGTGAGGGTCGTTAAACATACTGGAGGAGAGCGGTTTTCTGACTAAGCAGGTTACCTCATTGTACCGTCTATCCTGTAACAGCATATTTACAAGCGTTCGTCCCACTAAACCTGTCGCTCCTAGCACCATTGCGGATTTCATATGTCGCACCTTGTATCATAAATTGATATAACTACAATCAAACCTTCGACAGTCAAATATGCAGATAAAAATGAAAAAAGCCCTTTTAATTGGAGCCGCTATGCTCTCTACTGCTTTAAACGCTGAAACGCTCACTATTGAGCGTATTTTCTCTTCTCCTTCACTCGATGGCAACGCACCCCGTTCGTTAAAAGTATCACCTGACGGTCAACGGGTAACATTTCTTAAAGGTAAGCAAACCGACTACGAGCGCCTAGATCTATGGGAATACCATATTGAAAGTGGCCAAACTCGCATGCTTTTCGACTCAAACGACCTACAAAGCGGCGAAGAAGTGCTTTCTGATGAAGAGAAAGCGCGACGCGAGCGTATGCGTTTATCTGGCAGCGGTATTGTAAGCTACCAGTGGTCGGACGATGGTAAAGCATTACTTTTCCCATTAGGTGGCGATGTGTTTTATCACAAGCTGGGCGAAAAAGGGGCGAAGCAACTTTTAGATACTGACGCTTTTGAAACTGATATTAAATTATCACCAAAAGGTAACTACATTTCCTTCATTCGCGACCAGAACCTTTATGTAAAACACATTGAATCGGGTAAAGAAACGGCAATTACCAAAGAAGGTGGCGACAACATTAAATTTGGTATGGCCGAATTTGTGGCGCAAGAAGAAATGGGCCGTATGACCGGATACTGGTGGTCGCCAGATGAGACTAAAATTGCCTTTACCAAGGTTGATGAAAGCCCGGTAGATGTGATCACGCGTTCTGAAATCTATGCTGACGACATCAAGCTTATCGAACAAAAATACCCGAAAGCGGGCACGCCAAACGTCTTGGTGGAACTTGCTATTCAAGACATCAACTCTGGCGATCGCACTTGGGTTGATTTAGGTGAAGATAAAGACATTTATTTTGCTCGCGGTAAGTGGATGCCAAACAACACCACCTTCACATACCAATGGCAGACACGGGATCAGCAGACGTTAGAGCTGCGTGCGTTCGACCTTAACAGCAAAAAAGAAAACGTGCTGCTTACAGAATCAAGCAACACGTGGGTAAACCTGCACAACGACCTTTACTTCCTAAAAGACAAAGGCCAATTTATTTGGGCGTCTGAGCGCGACGGTTTTAAACACCTTTACCTATTCGACAACAGCGGCAAGCTGGTTAAGCAATTAACCAAAGGTGATTGGGTTGTAGACAGTGTTGAAGCTATTGATACAGCGAACAACCGTTTGTACTTCTCTGGCCGCAAAGACACTCCACTAGAAAGCCATGTTTACAGCGTGCCTTTAGATGGCGGCGAGATTTCACGTATCACTGAACTAGGCGCGTATCACAGCGCGGCATTTAGCAAAGATGCCTCTATCTTTATTGACCGTTTCTCAACGATTAACTCTCCTGCACAAGTTAGCCTAAATAGCGCCACCGGCGAGCGAATTACCTGGCTTGAAGAAAATAAAGTTGAAGAAGGCCACCCTCTGCACGCTTACATGGATAGCTGGACGGCACCTGAGTTTGGTGACATCTCCACAAAAGATGGCGCAACTCTTAAATATCGAATTTACACGCCTGACAGTGCCAAGCAAAACCCTAAACAGAAGCACCCTGTTATTGTTTACCTTTACGGCGGCCCGCACGCACAGGTTGTAACAAACAGCTGGGCGGGTAACCGTGGCTTGCTTTTCCAACACTGGGTTGATCAAGGCTATGTGGTATTTACGCTAGATAACCGTGGTTCTAACTATCGCGGTAAAGGCTTTGAAGATCCTATTTATAAAAAAATGGGCTTTATTGAAGTGGACGATCAGGTTGCAGGCGTAGAGTTCTTGCGTACGCTTGACTACGTTGACGCTGAGCGTATTGGTGTTCATGGCCACAGCTATGGCGGCTACATGACGCTGATGACCATGTTCAAAGCGGGCGATTACTTTGCAGCGGGCGTGTCAGGTGCTCCGGTAACTGACTGGCGCTTATACGATACCCACTACACTGAACGCTACATGGGCAACCCAAATACAGATGATGATGCTTACACTGCGTCTTCAGTATTCCCTTACGCAAAAGATCTGAAGGGTGACCTTTTGATTTACCACGGCATGGCAGATGACAACGTGTTGTTTACCCACTCGACCATGCTATACAAGCATCTTCAAGACTTGGCAATTCCATTTGAAACTATGGATTACCCGGGCAAGAAGCACAGCATCCGTGGTAAGCAAACGGGCATTCATTTATACAAAACTATTACTAACTTCTTTAACCGTAACTTGAAAGACTAATACGGTTAGAGCCTGGAGCATGTTGATCTCTGTACATCTAAGCTCAACAAGCCAAAGAAAGCAGTAAAAAGCAAAAAGCGATGCTTATGAAGCATCGCTTTTTTTTGGTCAGTTTAATTAACGCTTATTTTGTGCATGTTCGCGTTGTAGCGCTTTGTGCACTTGTAGGGTGATTAGACTTTCTTTACTTGCTACTTCAAAGCATCTATCAAGTATTACAAATGCAGAAACTAGCTAAACATCTGGGTTGCTAGGTTTTGCTGTACCGCCTGAGCAGACGATGCACTTAGTTCAATCTCAATAGGATCGGCTTTGCCCGACAGCCAAATTTTAAGCTCGGCGTCAGTATCAAAATGCCCTGCCGTCTCAACGATAAACTGAGTAATAGATTTGTAAGGAATGGAGTGATAGTTGACTTTTCGCCCGGTAAGGCCTTGCTTATCAATTAGAATTAGGCGCTTGTTCGTGAATACACTTAAATCGCGCACTAGCTTAAACGCAGAGGTAACAGTTTCGTTAGCAGCAAGTATAGGCGTAAGCTCTTCTTGAACATCTGAAGCGCTAGTCTCGCTTGCATTACCCATGATGGTATCAAATAAACCCATGACATTTCCTTTTAGGCAGAGGCAAGTTTAACTCGCCATTGAACTCTATGCGCCAGCGGCTTGGGTTTATCTAAAGCAAAACCTTGACCGAAATCTACTTTAAGATCTCGTAAAACCTCGGCGGTCGCGTTATCGACCACAAACTCGGCCACGGTCTGTTTACCCATACTGTGCGCGATATTATTTATCGCAGTTACTGTAGCATGATCGATAGGATCGTGAACGATATTTCGCACAAATGAGCCGTCGATCTTAACGTAATCAACATCTAGGTTTTTCAGGTAGGTGAACGAGGACATACCAGCACCAAAGTCGTCTAAGGCAAAGCTACACCCCAAATCTCGTAGTGTAGAAATGAAATGTTTAGCAGCGCTTAAGTTAGTTACCGCTGTTGTTTCTGTAATCTCAAAACAAATTTTCTCAGCAGGTACAGAAGTACTTTGCATACGCTTGGCAATCTTATGCAGCGCCATTTCATCCCCCAATGTAATACCCGATAAATTAATCGCGACTTTGCCCACGTTATCGATGTGAGCGGGGTTACGTTCAAGGGTTTTAAGGGTGTTATCTACCACCCACATATCCACTTTGTTCATTAAACCGTGACGTTCTGCCAACGGGATGAAAAGCCCTGGGCTTATAAGACCACTGTCTTTTGCATTTAGACGAAGCAAAATCTCGTAATGCTGAAGTTGGGCGGCCTTTTCTTGGTTGGGCACGTTAAGCGGCATGATAGCTTGGCTATACAACTCAAACCCGTCGTTTTGTAATGCGTGATGCAAGGCATGTAACACCTGGTTTTCACTGTCATCAATGGCCATTTGCGAGTCATTATCATGAAACACAAAGTAACGGTTTCGACCCAAGTGTTTGGCTTTGTAACACGCGTTGTCAGCAGCTTTAATTAACGCTTCTGCACTTTGTGTACTCTCGTTTATTTCAATAACGCCAATGCTTGCCCCTACAAAGAACAACTTGTCGTCATAAACAAAACGATAATTTGAAATCGCCAATAAAAGCTTATCTAGGCGCTTGGTCACCTCGTCCAAACTTTGATTGCGAAATATAATGCAGAACTCGTCTCCCCCTATTCGGGCAAGCAGATCTTGCCCATTCACGTATTGCCTAAATATGGTGGAGATTTCTTTTAGTAGCTTATCGCCGGCTGGATGACCACAGCTGTCGTTTACTAACTTGAATCGATCCATATCGATAAAGCACATCACGCTTTGTTTGTGGTAAGCGCGAGGCGAATTGATGCTCGCCACTTTTTCAAAATCAACGTGGTTTAAAGCCTTGCTCTCGCCCTGCTGACCAGCCGCTTTATGCGTTTCATCAAGGATCGCTCGCAGTTTCTCATCAAATGCATAGCGATTAAACAGCCCGGTTAACTGGTCATGGTTAGCTTGAAAATACACTTCTTCCTGCAGCGCCAGCTCTTTCGTCACATCGCGAGCTATGCCTTCGACGGCAACCAGTAATCCTTGCTCGTCGACAATGGGCGTGTCTGAAAATTCAATCGCTAACGGTTCGCCGACCTTGCCTTGATAATGCACAATATAAGGCTCGGGCTTTTCGCCACGGGCAATGGTTTGACGTATCTCAAACGTCTCGTCAGGTACTTGGCGAACGTACTTCGACTCGTTTGCACAGAAGTCTTCTGCGCTAAACCCTAAAATCTTTTCAATACCTGCGCTCACATACATAAAGTTGTGCTCAACGGTCTTGGTATAAACAAAGTGGCGGTGCATGCCGTCAACTAAGCGGCGATACTTTTCTTCGCTACGCTTTAAATCATGCTGGGCGCGAAAACGTTCGGTCACGTCCCTTACGGTCACCGCAATATTGTCACCAGCTTTTACCACCTGAACTTTTATCCATTGAGGCGCAATCTTATCACTATGAATGGCAAGGTGAGCTTCATAAGGCACGCCAAGTTCAGCAACGTTTTTGGCGTTTTTAAATTCATTGCTTAAGCCTAAATATCGCGTTTGCTCGGCTAAGCTCATGGACCGCAATACATCACATGCACCGCGAAATAGATAGCGACTGTATGAGTTTGCTTCTACTAGAGAAAAGTCATCATCTGTTGGCTGATAAATAAGAAGCGCATCAAGGGAGGCTTCGCTAGCGGTGAGGTAACGCTGTTGACTTACTGATAAATTAACTGCACCTTTAAGCTGCTTGTGCAGTACATAGCTCACCAAAGCCGACATCAGTAGCCCAATTATGATTATCAACAAACCCGCATTATAGGGGCTAAGTTGAGACTGCATAGTAAGATAGAACTCTCGCTCTAAAAACGTGAATGGCTCAAGCCTTACTATGGAACCATCGTTCAGTAACTCACCGCTTTGAAATAATATTTCGTTGTCACCCTGAAGCTGAAAGTTAAACTGCGGCCCCACTAACTCGCCTAACATCACGGTTAATATAGTCTGTACGTCGAACCCCGCCACCAAAAATCCGTGCTCAGGCTCTTGAGGGCTTATGGCCCTGCCTACAAGGATAAAGTGATGTTGAGCGGCATCTGAATACAAAAGTGTGCTTTCCAAATCCTCGGACAAACGCGATATGTTTAAGCCCAATGCATCCATAGGATTGCCAATTAAGCTGTTGTCTATACGGGTTTTAATGCCGGAGGATGGCGTTGCCACCCACGCTATCTCACCGCTAGCATCAATAAATACCAGCGATGAAAAGCCTCTCTGCATAGCCATTAATGACAAAGCTTGCGCATTAAACCAGTCTACTTGGTTTGGCTCAAAGGTGGGCCAGTTTCGCATCAGGTTGTGCAGCGCTTGAATACGTTCGCTTGAGAAAACTTCAAGACTAATTTTTACCTGCTCGGCAACCGACTGCGCCTTAGAAATACGTGCTGCGCGTTCATCGTTTTGAATAAAAACACCAGCAGAAACAAATAAAAAGGTGAGAAAAAGAAACAAAACCGTAGGTAAGGCGTAAATACGATGGTTGTGTTTGCTTAACATGTGCCTGTCTCCGGTAACTAGCGCCGGTATACTAAAGTAGAATTATTAAATAAATATGAATTGTCTTATGTGGTATAGGCTCTGGCGTTATCTAATAGTATCTGGCACTGTAAGGCTTTCGATTTCCTTTTAGTGCGTAAAGGCCCTTGTCGGCGCTACCCCACAAAAAAACCAAAATGAAAAGAGCGTTACTTAATGAGTATTTCTCCAAATTTCGAAGATATAAAACAAGCCTATGAACGTATAAAAGGCGACGTAAAGAAAACGCCAATTGTTGAATCTTCGTTGCTCAACAAGTGGATGGGCAACCGCATTTTGTTCAAAGCAGAGTGCTTACAGACCATCGGGGCATTCAAAATTCGTGGTGCGATGAATTTTTTAGCACGGTTAAAAGAGGAAGGAAGATTACCACAACATGTGGTAGCCAATAGCTCTGGAAATCATGCACAAGCGGTTGCTTATGCGGCAGCACATTTCGGCTGTAGCGCCACAATTTTCGCAAGCGAAACTATATCGCCAATTAAAGCTGCCGCTACGCAAAGCTATGGTGCTGAATTAAAACTATTCCCTACCCGTCCAGAAGCAGACGCGGCTGTCGAGCAAGCATCAAAAGCGCCAGACACAGTCTGGATACCGCCGTTTAACCACAAAGATATTGTGGCAGGACAAGGCACGGCAACGTTAGAAGCGCTTAACGAAATTGGTGAGGTAGATGCTGTCTTTGCGCCGTGTGGTGGCGGAGGGTTATTGTCGGGCTCATTACTAGCAACTCGCGCACTACAGCCAAATGCATTGGTCATTGGCGCTGAGCCTGCCGAAGCCAATGATGCCTCTATGTCGTTGCAAGCTGGTGAGATCATTGCTTTAGACTATGCTCCAAATACCTTAGCAGACGGTGCAGCCACGCCTTCTGTTGGCGATGTAACGTTTCCTATACTGCAAGAAATAGATGATTTCTACGAAGTGGATGAGCTGCAAATTGCTTATTGGACCCAATGGCTACATCATTTACTAAAGCTTCATATTGAGCCCACGAGCGCGATGACCATGGCTGCAGTAGCGGCTTGGGCTGCCAACACTCCACCTGGGCAAACCGCTCTTGTTATATTGAGTGGTGGCAACATTAGCCAGTCGAGTATGGCTAAGATTTGGGAGAGAGATTTTTTGCTGCAGCCTCCCATTCTTGAACTTGATGACGAAGACGAATTTGAAGACACCGAGCGTGCCGAGGCATAGCGTTGCGTTAGTGCGCAGCTATTGAAACTTGAGCAGCTCGGTATAAAAACTAAAAAACAAAGAATAAAACAGAAATAAAAAAGGCAGAAACTCACTATGAACTCTACATTGTCGGCACTGACATTTAAAAAGCACTCGCTTTCAAAATTGCTAACCGCAACGTTTGCAACAGCGGCAACGTTAGGCGCTATGACCACCTCGCTTACGGTGGATGCTGCAACGCTAGTCGAGAACGTAAAAGGCTATACCTTAAATGAAAAGGGTGAACTCACTACTTTTAAAAATCTTCTTTTGGACGAAGGTAAGGTAGTAGCACTAGACATAGAGAAAGGCAAAACCTCTGTTGATGACACCATAGACGGCGAAGGCAAAGTCATGCTTCCCGGCCTTATCGACGCTCACGGTCACCTTCTCGGTCTAGGGGCAAACTTACTAGAAGTTGACTTACGTGAAAGTAAAAGTGCGAAAGACGCTGCCAAGATGGTTGCCGAATACGCTTTTGCGAATGGACAACAAGCTTGGATTACCGGGCGCGGTTGGAACCAGGAATTGTGGTCTGACAGAGCGTTTCCAACAGCGGCTGATCTAGATAAAGTCATTTCTGACCGACCTGTGGCGCTAGCTCGTGTAGACAGCCACGCTACCTGGGTGAACAGTAAAGCGATGGAAATCGCGGGTATAACTAAAAACACCCAATCGCCCGCAGGGGGCGAAATCATTAAGGACGCTGACGGTAATCCTACCGGTGTTTTCATTGATAATGCATCTCAATTAATTGAAGCGTATTTGCCTAAAGCAAGCAGCGCTATTTACGAGCAACAATTACATGCAGCAGGTGAGCACTTACTAGCAAATGGCGTTACGTCAATGCACGATGCTGGCGTAGGCAGAGACGTTTACGATTTCTATTTAAAAGAATCGGTAGAAGGTGACTTGCCCGTGCGTATTTATGCCATGGTGAGTGCTACAGATCCTGATCTCAGCACCATGCTGGGCAATGGTACTATTCGCGACCAAGACGACTTTTTATATATTCGTTCGGTAAAAGCCTATGGCGACGGTGCACTAGGTAGCCGAGGCGCAGCATTGCTTGAACCTTATTCAGATGCACCGCATCAACATGGTTTGCTGTTAACTCAACCAGAAGATATGACCCAACTGTTTACTACGGTAATTGGTGCGGGCTTCCAGCTTAACTACCATGCCATTGGTGATAAGGCTAACCATGTTGCACTGAACGAGTTTGAAACCACGTTTAAGAGTATTGGCGGCAGCGAACTGCGCAACCGCATTGAGCATGCACAGGTGATTGCGCCTGACGACCTAGCCCGCTTTGCTTCGCTGAAGGTCTTACCTTCCATGCAGCCTACTCACGCCACCAGCGATAAGAACATGGCGGAAGATCGCCTTGGCAAAGATCGTATGAAAGGCGCTTACGCGTGGAAAACGCTACTCGATTCGGGCATTGCACTGCCCTTAGGCTCTGATTTCCCTGTTGAGCTTGCTAACCCATTTTACGGGCTTCACGCTGCGGTTACGCGACAAGACAGAAACAATCAACCCGTAAAAGGTTGGTATGCCCACGAAGCGTTAACCATTGAACAAGCCTTTAAAGGGTTTACATTAGATGCTGCCTACGCAGGGCACATGGAAGATACCTTGGGCACACTGACGCCAGGAAAATGGGCAGACTTTATCTTGGTCGACCAAGATATTTTTACCATTGATGCCAAAGACATTTGGAAAACCGAAGTACACGCAACTTATGTGGCTGGAGAAGAAGTTTTTTCTAAATGAGTAGCGAAAACAAAAGCCTGTTAACCAAAGGGATTGGCGGCATTGGCGCTGCCCTTTTGGTGTTAAATGGCCTTATTGGGGCGGGCATTTTTGCTCTGCCCGCTAAAATGGCCGCTGAGCTCGGCGCTTTCAGCCCTTACATCTTTTTGATTTTTGGCACGCTAATGCTGGCCATAGTGTGGTGTTTTGGGCAGCTAGCGGCGCTGTACCAAGAAACCGGTGGACCTGTGGTGTACGCCCAGAAAGGCTTCGGCGACGCAGCGGCGTTTCAAACTGGCTTTATTTACTATTTAGCTCGCGCAACCGCGATTGCCGCCAACATGCACGTGTTATTGCTGTACGCCGGCTATGTGTGGCCCGAACTGAATGCGGGAATAGGCAAGTCATTCGCTATTATTGCGCTTACCACAGCACTAATCGTAGTGAATATTGTTGGCCTTAAGGCCGCCATGCGTTCACTTGATACTATCTCGGTGCTAAAACTGCTGCCTTTCGTGGCGCTTATTGCGGTTGGTTACTGGCAGCTCGATTTTTCTACTGCGCTAACACGTTCTTCGGAAACCGTTGTACCTGCGTTTGACACCTTTTCTGCCGGTGCCCTACTTACGCTTTACGCCTTTATTGGTTTTGAAACGGTAGTGGTCACGAGCGGCGAGACCAGTTCACCAAAAAAGACCATACCTCGGGCTTTAATGCTTACAGTTTCAGGTATCGCCATATTTTACTTTTGCGTGCAGTGGCTTTATTGGCACACTGTAGGGCCTGCAAAGCCGGATAGCGCACCACTTATTGCACTCGCCAATATGATATTTGGCGAAACTGGGGCGCTTATAATGACGCTAACCGCCGTGGTGTCGGTTGCCGGTAACTTACTGGCAAATATGATTTCTACGTCTCGGCTGACGTTTTCTATGGCCCAGCAGTCACTTATTCCAGGTAAACTGGGACAGAAGTTAGGCGAGATTCATGCGCCCTTTGCTACCCCAGCAGTTTCCATATTAATACTGGGAATGTTTGCCGGTACTATGGCACTTAGCGGTAGCTTTGTGTGGTTAGCTATTTCCAGTGTGCTTGCCCGGCTTGTGGTTTACGCCGTGTGTGTAGTGGTGTTGATGAAAGCACAGCGGGCTTCATTGCAAGGTGCTACCTTGCAGAGCGCTTCTTCACAAAGCAGCATGCAGCAAGATAATTCTGAGAATGACGCTTATTTTAACGGCTCTGCAGGCGCATTTGCCAGCCCTGTAAACCTGTTTCGACGTCTGATACCCTTTGTCGCACTAGCGGTTTGCGCATGGTCTATTGCACAGTCGTCAACCAACGCGTGGCTATTTTTACTGGGTGAATTAGTGGTTGGCGCACTGCTTTATTTTTTTTATTTCGCTCCAAGCAACAAAGAATCAAAAGGTTAAACCGTGGAAATTCAAGTTATACCCGTTACGCCCTTTGCCCAAAACTGTTCATTAATTTGGGATTCATCCACTAACAAAGGCGCGTTTGTCGACCCAGGCGGCGACGTTGAAAAGTTGATTGTAGCTGCATCGAATAAAGGCGTGAGTATAGAGAAAATTATACTCACTCATGGGCACTTAGATCATGTGGGCGGCACTGTCGCCATTGCTGAACATTACGGTGTCCCCATTGTAGGGCCGCATATTGGCGATAAATTCTGGCTAGATGCACTTATGCAGCAAAGCCAGATGTTTGGCTTTCCACCCGCCCAGCCTTTTGCTCCCAACGAGTGGTTAAACGACAACGATACCATTTCAGTGGGCAATTTAACGCTAGAAGTGCTGCATTGCCCGGGTCATACACCTGGTCATGTGGTGCTGGTAGAACGCTCAAGTAATCGCGTTATTGTGGGTGATGTAATTTTCGCAGGCTCTATTGGCAGAACTGATTTCCCACAAGGTAATCATCAGCAATTAATCGACTCGATTAAACAGAAAATTATGGTGCTGCCGGATAATATGACGATTTACCCGGGTCATGGGCCAACCACTACGGTTGCAACCGAAAAGGCCACGAATCCTTATGTTTCGAGTCAATTCGGATAAAACCTCACGTTTTATAAGCAGTGAAAGAACAAAAAGGCGAGGTGCGTTGAACAAGCTTTTGCTTGTTTCGCCCTCGCCTTTCGCTTATTTAAAGCTTGCTATGCATTCGCTTAGCGCAATGTCTATAAAGCGTTATTAACTAACGCTTATTCGTATGCACCGCTAGCATAATGCAACTCATAGCTGTGGCTATAAATTTCAAGGATGTTGCCAAACGGGTCTTCCATGTAAATCATGCGGTAAGGCTTTTCACCCGGATAGTAATAACGCGGCGCCTTCATTCGCTTTTTACCACCAGCAGCGACAATTTTTTCAGCCAAGCCTTCTACATCTGGGTCTTGAACACAGAAATGAAAGATACCGGTTTTCCAATATTCAAAGTTGTTTTCTGGGTTCTCTTGGTTGCTGAACTCAAAAATTTCAACGCCGACACGATCACCTGTTGAAAGGTGCGCAATGCGGAATTTCCCCCAACCTGGACCAAATACATCGGTACACATTTCGCCAATGGCCGAGTCATCTTCAACAATCTCGGTTGGCTTCATGATGAGGTACCAGCCAAGTACTTCAGTATAAAATTTCACGGCAGCTTCTAAGTCAGGTACCGAAATTCCAATATGAGAAAACGTACGTGGATATGGTGTTTTTACTGCTTCAGTCATCACTTACTCCTATGTAGTGCAAGTTATCGAAATGGCTTAAGCGGCCGCCTCGTCAAGAAGGCCAACTCGAACACCGCTTAAGTGAATGTGCATACATAGTAGCTAGACAAAGATGAAACATGAAATTATGATATTTTCTAAATTTAATAATTTTAAATTATAGAAAATGATAAACCCTACTTGGCTAGACACCTTCATCACGTTAGTAGAAACGGGGAACTTTACGCGCACCGCAGAGCAACGGTTTATGACGCAGCCGGGCGTAAGTCAGCACCTTAAGAAACTGGAAGAGGCATGTCAGTGTGAACTAGTCATCCGTTTAGGCAAGGGGATTCAGCTAACTGAACAGGGCCAGCGTGTGTACCACTATGCCAAGGAGCAGCAGGAAAAAGAGCAAGATTTTATTGCCAGCTTAAAGTTTGACGCCCCTTTTGAAGGTAAGTGTGTAGTGGCCTGCTCGGGTGCGATTGCTCAGCGTATTTACCCTGCTCTGCTGGCACTGCAAAAACAGCATAGCGCGCTTAATATTCACGTGGAAGTCGCACCTCGTCGTACTATTTTGTCAGGCATTGCGAACAATACGCTGGAGCTTGGCATTGTGACAAACCAGCCAGAGAGCGAAGATATACATAGTGAGTATTTAGGCGAAGAAGCATTGGGGCTTATTCTACCGCGTAGCCTACCTGACGCGCTTGCTGCGCAGATTCCTGAGTTATCTGATAATACGCAGGGTTGTATCTCTAATTCGGGTTCGGGTTCGGGTTCGGGTTCGGGTTCGGGTTCGGGTTCGGGTTCGGGTTCGGTAGCAAAAGTAGCAAGCGTATCTGGAAAAGCAAAGAGTAAAACTGTTGATGCTAGTTCATTAAAAGCCGTCATCAAGCATCTAGGGCTTATTAATCACCCTGATGCTATGCACTACTTGCAGCGCTATTTTAACGATTGCGGAGAAGCTGAGTTAGCCAACATTAATCCGAATAAGTTGCCTCATGCCGGCTACATAAACCAGCTTTCGCAAATTCTACTGCCGGTAAGCGAAGGGTTGGGTTACACCGTGCTGCCCACCAGCACACTAGACTTTGTGTCTTTTGCCGACAAACTTACCGTCTACAAAGCTAAAAATGAAGTAACCGAGCCCCTATACAGTGTTCAAACACCCCACAGCGCTCTACCCGCCCGCTACCAAGTAGTAAAACAAGCCATCACCCAAGTATTGGGTTAAAAATTGGGGTCAGAGTCTGAGGTATCCCCACAAATAATATAACGATATCAGCGAGATAAAAAAGATAGGAACATTCATGACGTTTGGTGATCAGATCAATCGC
>NZ_JACSOE010000040.1:0-41131 GCF_014349115.1 Alteromonas sp. BZK5
AACTGGCGTCAGGCGATGAGTCGTTTTATTATCGAGTTCGAGGAACGACTCGAAAAGCACATTAACTAATGGCAGTTACACAGAATCTGTTACAGGCTCAGGGAGTCAGAAACTCCCTCTATTGTTTTATCTCTTTTATGCTATTAAAGCTGTCCCCTGTTCAAGTCAGGGTGGGCCACCATTTTTCCTAGAATTACCAGTCACCACTCGCTTATATCATCACGTTATCAGTTTTATCAAACTTAAAAAAAGCGTCTTTATTAAAACTGTAACACCAAATCTGTAGCCTAACTGCACTGTCTCTTTACCCATAGTTTGGTTCCCCTTAGATGAAGCACACCATGTCACGCCATACGTTTTATTCGCTGACGGTAACCTTCACCATTTTGTCTATTCTTGGCCAACTCTCTACCAGCATTTATAGCCCCTTCTTTTTTGACTTGGCTGCTATATACGACAGCTATGTGGGAATATTTGAAAAAAGCGTTGCCGTGTTTCTTATCGCGTTCTCACTTTCGCAGTTAGTGTCTGGTGTCGCCTGCGACTACCTAAACAAACAAAAGTTTCTACTGTATGGAGTCTTTGTATTCATCGCCGGTACGCTTACGGTGGCACTTGCCACCGAAGAAAATACCTTTCTTTTAGGAAGAGTCATTCAAGGCTTAGGCGGTGGGGTTGGCGTTTCAGTATCGCGCGGACTATCACGTCAGATATTTAGCGAAAAGCAGCTAAATGTTTCACTTTCATTTATCAACATTGCATTCGCTATCGCGCCAGCAATAGCGCCACTAGTAGGTACACTAATAGGCGAGTCCTTCGGCGTTTCATCTATCTTTTATTTTGTACTAGTAATGGGAGTATTCGCCTTACTTTTACTGCTTTCAATTTCCACCACCCTCAAACAGTATACGCCGACAATATCAGAGAACGTCTTTAGCGATACTTTAGCGCTTATTAAAACCACAATGATGAAAATCGTCTCAGTGGGTATGGCCAGCGGACTACTTTATGGCATTGTGTTTAGCTTCATTACCATCTCGCCGTCAATGATAATGCAGCAATTCGGACTCACGAAAACGATGTTCTCGATATATTCGCTTCTAGCTACGCTGTCTTTTGTGATGGGAAGCATAATCAATATTCGACTAGCCTCTGTTTCACCATTGTTTAAATTCAAGTATTCAAGCTTGTTTATCGCTGTGCTTTCAGTGCTTTTTTGGTTACTTATTTCCCCCTTCGCAATAAAAGGGTTAGTGGGTATTTTGACTTATTCCTATGTCACCTTCTTTTTTATTGGCATCGCAATGCCCTGCAGCGTAACTATCATGCTTGGCTACTCTGATAAATCCGCAGGCTTTTTAGCGGCACTAACCGGCTTTTTTCACCTAACAGGGGCAGCAATAGGCGCTTACGCGGTGACCTTAATTACCCTAGAACCTATCATTTCTTTTTGTTTGTCTTCTTGCGGCTTAAGCGTTGCAAGTATCCTCATCTGTACAACACTGAAGAGGAATTAACTAAGCTCTTGTACGGCAATGCCGTTGTAATGATAAAACGTACACCATTTAAGGTGTTTAATAGTGAAAATCGAGTCGTGTTGCCCATTTGATTTCTAAAATCCATCCCCATAATGATGAGGCTCCCGAAGTGGTTGAGGGTAATTATTGTTAAAAGGATATTAGAGCGTGTTGACCTTTGCTGTACATATTCGAGTCAATTCACATTGGTAGCCACATAATCGCAAAAGCCAGTGCCACCAAACTATGGTAGTTTCTGGCTATCTTATCATATCGAGTCGCTACGGCTCGAAACCTCTTAATTTTCAAAAAGGCATTTTCGACTAAATGGCGATAGCGATACATCGCCAATCAATATCATCATTACCCGTTTTACTGTTGGTTTTTCTTGGGATGACATGGTTAGCGTTACGACTGCTCACTAAGTCTCGAAAAGCTTGACTGCCGTAGCCTTTGTCTGCAACAACTACTTCAGAATCAGGTGAAGACTCAACCAGAGATTACAAATGATAGAATGATCTACATATTGGGTACCGCGAATTCAACCCCGAAATATATACTAGAACTCAAGTCATGCTGCCGACGGTGCTTTTAAACCTTTTAAGCGCTATAAGATAAAACGCACAGCCAATAGCTAAAAGCGCTAACAACTGAGGATAAACAACACTAATGCCTGCTCCTCTATACAACACGCCCTGGGAAGCCTCCACGAAATGGGTATTGGGCATTAGCAGCATTGCGCTTTGAATGAACCCAGGCATGCTTTCTCTTGGTGTTACCCCACCAGATAGCAACTGTAGGGGCAGTAAAACTAAGATAAGTAACAATCCGAACTGTGGCATAGATCGCGCAATGGTAGCCATGAAAATACCCATACTCGAAACGGCAAATAATTGTAGAGCAACAGCCACCATGAAAAGCCATATTTCGCCATTAATGGGGACGGATAGTACCCACTGAATAATAAAATAAACAGAAAACAAAGTAGTAACCCAAACCACTACTCCCGAGGCTAATATTTTAGACAGCATAATTTCACTGTCTGAAACTGGCATAGCCAGCAGGTGCTCTATAGTGCCTCGCTCTTTTTCTCTAATAAGCGCAGCCCCAGACAAAATTATGGCGATCATTGTTACCGCATTAATGAGCTCCATCACAGAACCAAACCAAAAACCTTCTAGCGCTGGATTAAATCGGGCTCGCATGATCAACTCGACAGGGTAATCGATGTCGGATTTATAACCCTGTAAATAAGTGTTCACTTCACTGGTGATTATTTCTGTGATGTAACCATTACCAGTAAACGCCTGGCTAATACGTGTTGCATCAACGTTGACCTGAACATCGGGCTGCAGCCCGGCCATAATATCTTTTTCAAATTCAGGGGGAATGGTCACAACAAAGGTGTACTTACCCGTGTCTAAATACGTGTCGGCCTCATTACTTTCAATAATATCTGGCGTTAAAAAATAAGGGGGGAAAAAGGCATCTATTATCCGCTTAGACATCTGCGAATTGTCGTGATCGACAAAGGCTATGGGCGCGTTGTGCAAAGATTCAGGTACCGCCGTGGCCGCCGTGTAGATGTTTACCGTAAACACATAAACAATAAGAATAAGCATGGCTGGGTCGCGCCACAAGCTCCAAAGTTCTTTTACACCTAGCTGGCCTACATTTTTAATATCCACGGTTCAGCGCTCCTGCTTGCGTAACAAAACAGTGGCAAGCCACAGTGTAATTGGTATAGAAATAGCTATGGCAAACACAGCAAAATCAAGGGTTTCAAAACCTAAACCTTTGCTAAATATTCCCCTGCTAGCAGTTAAAAAATAACTAATAGGGTGAAGCTCTCCTATTACGCGCCCCGCCCCTTCTAATGCAGAAACCGGTGTTATCATGCCCGCAAACTGTACGGCAGGTACCATAGTGCCAATAGTAGTAAGTAAAATAGCGGCAATTTGACTATTAGTAAAAACCGATGCCAACAAACCAAAGCTAGTGGAAAAAGTAACGAATAACAACGTTATAAGGCATAGCACTATCACATCCCCCTTCAGTGGGATATTGAATAGCCACACCGCCATTGCAACCAACAGCAAGAAGCTAACAAACGAGGTAGCGATATAAGGAAGTTGCTTACCCAACAAAAACTCTATGCGTGTAACTGGCGTAACATATAAGTTGATTATCGAACCCAGCTCTTTTTCGCGCACCACCGCCAACGACGTTAAAAGCGCAGGTATCATCAACAGCAACATGGGCATTACCGCAGGTACAATGGCCACCAAGCTGCGAACATCTGGGTTATACAAATAGCGTGACTCAACATTAATACTACTGGTCGACTGCACTTGGCTAGCTTGTGAGGCTTGCTGCAAAAGCCATTTCAGGTGAATACCTGTTACATAGCCCTGTATAGTTTCGGCTCTTGAAGGCATAGCCCCATCAATCCATGCCCCTATTTCCACTTGTTCGCCTTTATGCAGTTTTTGGCTAAATTCGGGAGGAATTTCCACAGCCAATGAAAGTTCTCCGCTTTTCATTCGCCTGTCCATATCGGCATAACTGGTAATAACTGGCTGTTCATTGAAATAGCGCGAACCCGATAACGCATTGCGATAGTTAAGACTAGTGGAAGTTTGATCGCGGTCGAATACCGCATAGCTTAAGTCATCGACATCCATAGTGATGCCATAGCCAATAACTACCATTAACACCATGCTGCCTAAGAACGACATGGTTAAGCGAATGGGATCGCGGATAAGCTCAAGGGTTTCACGCGAGGCGTAGCTTAACAATCGCCGTAAGCCTTTTGCTCGTTTATTCGGTGGCGTGGCTTTATCTGCGCTAACACCTTCTGGTGCGCTTTGCTCTGTGTTTTGTGTTTGGTTCTCAGGCGTTTGCGCCTCAACTAAATAATCGATAAACGCTTGCTCTAACGTATCTGCAGATTTAGACGCTTTTATGGCCTGCGGTGTATCGGTTACCAGCACTTCGCCTGCATGCATTAGGGAAATTCTATCGCAGCGTACTGCCTCGTTCATAAAGTGCGTAGAGATAAAAATGGTTACGCCGTCTTTTCGCGCCAGAGAAATAAGTAACTGCCAAAAGTTATCTCGGGCAACTGGATCGACGCCAGAAGTGGGTTCATCGAGTATTAACACTTCAGGTCTATGCACCATGGCCACAGCCAAAGACAGACGCTGGCGAATACCCAAAGGAAGGTCGTTGGGCAAGCTGTGTTGGTGATGACTTAATGCAAAGCGGTTAAGCATTTCGTCAACGCGGGAATTTAATACGCTGCTTGCTACTTTGAAGAGTTTGGCATGAAGCGTAAGGTTTTGCCGAACGGTTAATTCGGTATACAAAGAAAAGCTTTGCGACATATAACCTACGCGGTAGCGGGTGTTAATATCGTTAGCAACAAGAGGGCTGCCCAGCAACCATGCCTCGCCAGAGGTTTGCGGCAGCAGGCCAGTAAGCATTTTCATGGTGGTAGACTTACCACAGCCGTTCGACCCTAAAAACCCGAAAATCTCTCCTTTACCAATCGTGAAGCTAACGTTATTTACTGCCGTAAAATCGCCGAACTTCATAGTAAGGTTTTTAGCTTCAATCGCGGTTTGCATATGCTCACTAGCCTTATAAGGCTGCACAACTACGCTGCGATGTTCATGCTTTGCGTCTGCCGGCAAAAGCGCAATAAATGCCGCTTCTAAATTACTGGTTTGTGTTTCACTAAGCAGTGACCTCGGTGAGCCGCTCGCCAGTATCTCACCTGCATTTAACGCTATTAGATGATCGAACTGTTGGGCTTCATCCATATAGGCAGTCGCTACCAATACGGTAATATTTGGCTGTGTTTTCCGTATATCTTTAATAAGTGACCAAAATTGACTTCGGGCAAGGGGGTCTACCCCTGTAGTGGGTTCATCTAAAATAAGCAAGCGGGGATCGTGTATTAGGGCACAGCATAACCCCAGTTTTTGCTTCATACCACCCGACAACTTGCCAGCTGGGCGCGATAAAAATGGATAAAGTCCGGTTCGTTTGGTAAGGATATCTATTCGTGCACGACGCTGAGCACGATTGTGCCCAAAAAGTTTGGCAAAAAACTGTAAGTTTTCTTCTACAGACAGCGTGGGATATAAGTTTTTGCCTAAGCCTTGTGGCATGTATGCAATATCAGAACATATCGCGGCGCGGTGTTTTTCATCACGCATATCGCCACCAAGAACCTGCAACTGCCCCTTTTGCATAACTCGCTCACCAGCTATAAGCGACAGCAACGTAGATTTGCCCACTCCATCAGGGCCAATTACGCCTACCGTTAGGCCCGCTGGAATAGAAAGCGCAAGATTGTGAATAGCTGTGGTGCTTTTGTAGCGAACCGTTAGCGAATTGCATTCAATAATGTTGCCCATTAGTCGACAAGCTCAGGTAGGTCGCTAGGCCATTCAGCGGTATCGTTTAGCTTAACCCATACTTCACCCGGCAACCCTGTTTTCACTTTTTCAATGTGCTGCTTTAATAAGTTTTCAGGAATTTGCGCTTTAACCCTGAACATAAGTTTTTCTCGCTCACTTTGGGTTTCAACCGACTTAGGAGTAAATTGCGCTACGTCGGCAACGTAAGAAATGGTGGCCGGAATAGCGATGTCGGGCGCGGCATCTAGCACAATAAGGGCTTCGCCGCCCATAGTAAGCTTGCCCACCTGCGAGGCAGGCAAAAAGAATGTCATGTATACGTTTGTTAGGTCGACCAAACTAAGTACACGCCCACCTGCACCAACAACTTCGCCAGGCTCTACTACGCGGTATTGAATACGCCCATTACGAGGTGCTTTTAACACCATATCGTTAATTTCAGATTGGATTTGCGCAATAGTGGCATTAGCAGCGCTGACCGCTGCTTGTGCCGAGTAGTATTGCGCGCGTGAAGCTTCAATGGTGGCGTCAGCCGCTGTCAAACGAGCCTTAGCTGCATTTACCGCCGCCTTTGCGCTTTCAACATTGGTAAGGTTATCTTCTGCTAATTGTTTAGACACTGCGCCCGTTTTTGCCAATTCATTAGTACGGGCAGCATGAGCTTCAGCTGCTTTTAGCTCGGCTTTAGTTTGCAGCAGCGCGGCTTCAAGCGCTGACTTTTCACTTTGGCGCTGTGCAACAGCCATATTTGCAGCTTCTACCGCACTTTTGGCTTGCTGGTGCTGTGCCTTGGCCTGCTGAAGCTGGCTATTAATGGTGGTGGTATCAAGTTTGGCGACCACATCGCCCGCCGTTACTCTGTCACCTTCGCTGACATAAATCTCTTCTACACGCCCTGCTACTTTTGCAGAAATGCCAATTTCAGTAGCTTCAATGCGGCCATTCCCTGACACCACATCGACATTTTCAGGGCCACTGAAAACAGTACTAAAAACCACAATTAAAAACACAACGAACATAATGGATAGAATAAACGGCGTTTTTTTCACAGTGACGCTCCCTGTGGTTTATCAATAAAGGTGAAAAGTGGCGAAAGCGCCAAGGTTAATAGCTAATGTATACTGGGTGGTGTACTTTAAGCTTTGCGCTGGATCAAAGTTCTGGTAGGTTGACTATTTTGCCTATTGGCGTGTATGTCAATACTACCAGCGAACATGCGTTTACTGCCTTTGTGACCAGATTGCGCACCGCGCTTTCGACCCGAAGCCTTTGCAGCCGGTTAAAAGGAGGACATACCTGTACCATTAGAAAAGGAGGGACGTGAGGAATTACGACTGGTCTTATTCAGTCGGGTTTCGAGGTCGTTAGCTGGCCCGCCTACGCCCCGATTGGCTCGTTAGCCTCAGCTAGGGTCGTTACGACGGGTAGCTTTGATGTTTATTTCTAGCTTGAGATAAAGTCACTTTGGCAGGCTGCCGGGAGCAATTAATAGGAACCGCTAGATCATTGAAAAAATATAATTAACTGTTATTAGGGCCCTAGCTAACGGTTGCCTTTCAGGTAGTGCTATCAAATATCGCTAACATTTTTCACCTTATAATGCAAACCATTCTCATTAGCGTTGACATAATCTTTACAAAAGTTATTATGTACGCCGATTTAAAACACTAATATAAAACACACTCACAAAGGGACATCTCAATGAGAATGCGCCATTCAACTCTAGCCATCGCCGTTAATATAGGCATGGTATCTATGGTTTCTGCCAATGCAATTCCAGACTCCGATAACATCGAACACGTAGTTGTGACAGCCACTGGATACGAACAAAAATTGACTCAGGCACCTGCCAGTATTTCAGTGATTACAGCAGAAGACCTCAAAGCGCGTTCGTTTACTTCTCTTTTGGACGCGGTGCAATTTCAGGAAGGGATTGATATAGGTACAACGCGAGACAAAACAGGGCAAGGCAGCGTCAGTATGCGTGGCCTAACGGGTGAATATACCCTGCTACTCATAGATGGTCGTCGCCAAAATAACCATGGTGACATTTACCCCAACAACTTCGGTGGTAACGCCTTTAATCACATGCCGCCACTGGATACCATTGAGCGAATCGAAGTCATTCGCGGGCCAGCTTCTACTTTGTATGGCGCTGACGCTCTCGGCGGTGTTATCAATGTCATTACCAAAAAACATCGCAGCGAATGGGGCGGTAATATTACCTTCGGGCGCAGCCTGCAAACTAACAACGACTTCGGCAACGACATCACCACTGACTTTTCGGTAACAGGCCCGCTGATTGATAACGTATTGAGCTTGGGCATTCGTGGAAGTTTATACGAACAACAAGCGTCAACACCACAGTTGGCACCAGCGATTGATCCCAATGGTGTAGAGCACATACGATCGCTGGGCTTTGGCGGTGGCGGCCGCACCGTTGACAATAACAGCGAACACTATGGATTCAGCTTAAACTATACCGCAGCAGAAGGTCATGAATTTGGCTTCGACTACGACAACTCACACCAAGAGTATGACAATACGCCAGAATTCAACCTTGAAACTGGCGAAATCATTTACCCACTGGGTACTCGCGATAGCATTGAAAGTATCTGGCAGAGTCGTCGAGGCCAAGTGAATCCACGTGCTGGCTATGCGGCTGAACAAGAGTTTGACCGTGAATGGTGGGCCTTAACTTATGATGGAAAATGGGACTTTGGTACCCTTGCCGCCTCACTGTCTTTTGTCGACACCCAAAACAATGGACGTACTTTGCCGCTTAGCGTGTCAGAACGTCAATTGCTGCAACAAATGTACGATGGTACAGGCGATTATGAGGGCATAACTGAAGAGGCGCGTCGCGACCTCGCTGAAGATACTTTCTTACCTCGCCCTGCTCGCCCACTCGAAAGTCAACAATATACGTTTGATTTGCGTTTAGATATCCCTATTCAGGACGTTGTGGGCGATCACAACTTGGTATTGGGTACACAAGTTATTGACGGTGAGTTAAAAGACGGTGTGTTCGGTCTGGAGTCTGGCTCGCCTGGCGCAGTGCAGGAACAAAAGATGTACTCATTGTTCCTTGAAGATAACTGGAGTTTCATCGACGATATGACAGTGACCGCTGGTTTCCGTTATGACAATCACGATGTATTCGGTAGCCAGACTTCCCCTCGTATCTACGCGGTTTACAATATTTCAGATTATTGGACAGTGAAAGGCGGTGTTAGTACGGGTTATAAAACACCAGAAACTACCGATTTATACGATGGCATTACCGGTTTCGGTGGTCAAGGTACCAGCCCATTTGCAGGTAACCCTGAGCTCACGCCTGAAACGAGTGTTAACTCAGAGATCGCGCTGTATTGGAGTCGCGATGCCCACAGTTTCAATATTACCTACTTCAAAACTGATTTTGACGACAAGATCGCACGTGGTGATACGGTACAAAGTTGTGCGACAACCGGTGGCGTTCGCCCTTGCGTAAACTTAGGGGAATATGATGAGTTGGGTTATGACACCTATAGCCAAAACATCAATATCGACAAAGTAGAACTGCAAGGTGTGGAAATTGCGGGCCGGTATGGCATTACTGAAGATTGGTCGCTGTATGCCAACTATACGTGGACTGACAGCGAGCAAAAGAGCGGCTCTCAAATTGGCCTACCACTTACCAATACCGCAGAGCACATGGCCAATGCCAACCTTACTTGGGATATTAACGCCGACTTGAATGTTTATCTGCAAGCAGAGGTTCGTTCAGATAGATACCGTGGCTACGACTCTACGTTAGATCGCGAGCTCTATTTTAAAAGTTACACCATGCTGCATTTAGGTGCTCGCTGGCAACTCAATGAATACGTAGTCGTAAATTTACGAGTAAACAACTTACTCGATAGAGACTTTACCACTTACTCTGTGACCTATGACGATCTCAATGGCGATGGCCAATTTGAATATCTCACAGGCCGAGGCGTGACCAGTGAAGTGAACTTTACTGACGACTATAACGTTAAGGACAAGGCCAGAAACTTTTGGGCTGGTGTGACGGTGAGTTTTTAATTCATTGAATTAACAAAGCTTGCCAAAAGCGGTCGTGGAAAACACGGCCGCTTTTTCATTTTACGCCGGCTATTCAACAGCCTCTTGAGCAGCGTTTAATGGTGCTTTACGACGACGAGATTGCCCCAGCACCACACCAGGCAAAATTAAACCACACGCCATCAACTGACTACTTGTCAGGCTCTCATCCAGCAACCAAAAAGCAAATCCAATGGTATAAACAGGAATGAGATTGCTAAAAATAGTCGCCTTGGTCAGGTCCATTTTGGTAATCGCGATGTTGTATAGCAATGCCGTTGTAATGATAAAACTTACAACACTTAAGGTGTCGAATAGTGAAAATCGAGTCGTGTTGCCCATTTGATTTCTAAAATCCATCCCCATAATGATGAGGCTCCCGAAGTGGTTGGGAGTAATTATTGTTAAAAGGATATTAGAAACAATGAAACGTACTATTCTCGCCAGTATCTTTGGCGCGCTTTCTTTAAATACTTTCGCAGCTTCGCCTTCATATGACTTTGTTAAAGCTGGATACGTACAAGCAGACATTGAAGACGCAGGCGACTTCGAGCCTAGCGGTTTTCAAATTCAAGGCTTCAAATCACTTAACGAAAATGTATACCTGACAGGTCGTTATGGTCAGTTAGGTGAAGATGTATCTGGTGTTGATATTGATTTGGACTACGCGTCTGCAGGTGTCGGCTATAGATATGGTCTAACTCAGAATACTGACTTCTTTGGTGAAGTTACTTACGAATATGTAAATATCGATGTCGAACTAGACTCTATTTCGGGTGAAGACGACAATGGCTATGGCATTACTGCCGGTATTCGTTCAATGCTGTCAGAGCAATTTGAGCTTCGCGGTGCTATCCGCTATATCGACATTGAAGACGACGAAACAGCTTTTGAAATTGGCGCAGACTATTTCTTTACACCACAATTCTCTTTCGGTGCGACTTACGTTATCGCTGATGATGTTGACCTTCTAGGCGTATCTGCACGTTACACCTTCTAACACCTTTGATGGGTTAACGTACTCGCAACAAAGCCACGTTACACAACGTGGCTTTTTTATTGAGCTACGCAAACCAGTCTCTTTAGCCTTTTGGCTTAATGTGTTCGGGCGCTGTCGGCAGGTTAGCTGCTCCTTCCTGCTCAAGATTGAGCGCAGTAATTGGAAATGGAATGACAATCCCTTCTTCATCAAAACGCTTTTTAAGCATTTTTATGAAGGCGCTCTTTATGAAGAAGCGATTGAAGTACTCACGGGTTCTCAGCATTACTGTTAAGTTGATACTAGAATTGTCGAAAGTGTGAAACAGAACAAAAGGTTGATAAGTTTCAACACCAAACTCGTGCTGCTCTAGAATTGTATTGGCAACCTCTAAACATACGTTTTCAACATGCTCTAAATCAGAGCTATAATGCACGCCAACTTCAACAGGCACCGACAGTTCGCGTTCAGGGTAGTAGTAGTTAATCAACTTTGAATTAGACAACTTACTGTTAGGCATGATCACGATGTTGTTAGGTAGCATTCTAACCCACGTTGAGCGCCATCCTATTTTCTCAACAAAACCTTGTTCTCCAGAATCCAGCTCGATGAAATCGCCTATACGAATGGGTTTATCCATTACCAACTGAATACCCGAGAAGAAGTTTTCAAGCGTTGGCTGTAGCGCTAGTGCTACTGCGAGCGAAGTAATGCCTAACGATGCAACAATGGGTGTTACCGACACCCCCATGGTGCTTAATATAATCAAAATTGCTAATACAGCAAAAAGCGCTCTAACTGCTCCACCAGCAATTGCGCTAGTATTTTTAACTATGGTTGACTGGTCGCGATAACGGCTCAACGAGTAAGTGACAAAACGCTCGAAGAAGAGAAATAAAGTAATGATGAGGCCAGCTTCGATAACAATGGTTAGCGCTTTAATCGCCCCTTCATCTTCTATCTGAAATACTGAAACAATACTTTTAACCAACAGCAGGAAAATAACCCAGATAAGCAAATTAAGTGGGGCATTTAACGACAGCACAAGCACGCGATAGATATCAGACATACTGCTGTTTTCTGAACGCGCTTTAGCTTTCAAACGCACCAAAATAAGTCGTTTAACAATGAAGAGCACAATAACAACGCCTACTAATCCGGCTATTGCTATTGCCTGCTGGTTTTCAAGAAGTTGAGTGCTGTCCACGGCTGACGGGGCTCCTGCATATATAAGTAGGCACTTTTTATTTTAAGCTACACCTTAGTACGAGAAAGAAGAGGCAAAAGGTGCACCAATTGTTTGCTCGTATTACAAAGTCCATTGTACAAACTAGGCCTCAGGAGTTGCACCTTCAACTTGGCTTATATCTGCCAGAAGGAAAAAAGGGTCGTTGATTCAGTCCTATGACTAGTTTAAAAAGACGATCGCTGTAGTCTTCCGCACTTTTTTCATTAAACGCGTCACAGAGTCGAGCGGTGACTACTCCATTTACATAAATGCGAATACTCTTAAAGTTGAGGTTTATTTTTCAGCCAATGTTAACAGCGCTTCGTTATCGGGAAAGCGTTCAAGCCCCTGTTTTAGAATTATATTTGCCTTCTCGGGCATGTTGTTTTCGCGTAAAGCTAATACGTAGTTGTGAACATAAACATGTTGGTTCTGCCCTACTTCATAGCCTTTCTTAAACCAAGCCACAGCTTGGCTGTCGTTTTGCTCTAAGTAATAATTGGCAACCAAGAAATAACTTAACCAGTACGTTGGCCATGTATGCGACGCGGTTTTCAAAAACGCCAATGAACGCGCTTTATCTCCCACTTTAAGCATGTCGTAAGCCGCACTTACATAAGTGAACGGTGTCATCTCAGGCGAGGTTGCATTAGGAGGAACGGGTGCCAAATACCAGTAATTTCCTCTTCCCCACGTTCTTTCAAAAAGCTCAAGCGACATTTCGTGATTAGGCGTAAGACCGGTATGTAAAGTAACCGTCCCCTTATCACTATCGAACCCAATAACAACAGCGTAGTGCCATTGGGGTAATAACTGGATGGACAAATTTTGAAAAACAATCACTGGGATATCGTCTTTAACTAACGACATAATTGACGATAAAGTCCCTCGGTCAGAATATGGCAAAAAACCAAATTGTCGGGTAGCGCTCACCATTTCTAGTTGTAAACTCCCTTCTTTACTGGGAATGAATAACTTAGGCGCAATGTCATTTGGAGAGGTGCTTTCACCATAGTAACCAAACACTTCAGATAGTGTGGTAGGCCCGCAATAAAACTGTTCTTGGGGAAAAAACGGAACAGACTGAATAGTGTGAGATTCAGGTAAAGAGGCAAGTCCCTCTTGCCGCAACTTGTCAGCTTGAGGTGTAGACTGACAGCCTGAAAGCAAAAATAGAAGCGAAAGGCCTGCTAACGCGCAGGCCTTTTTAACTGAATTGATCATTCAATTAGCTGTTCACTGGACGAATAAATGGGTAAACGTCAGTTACACCAATTAGGTCCAAAATTGCGATAATAGCAAGTACGGTAAGCACTGCGCCCACAACGCCACCCGCTGGCGCTTGATTAATTTCATCATTTAATTGGGCAATTTCGCTGTCGGTCATGCCGTTGATTCTGGCGATAGCTTGGTTGCTATCTACACCTAAGCTAACCAATTTACGCTGCACGTCTGCACGATTAACCATGTCAATTAGCTGCTGCTTATTGTAGTGAGCGGCTTGAGTTTGCATTACGGAATCTGAGCTAATTGCTTCTGCATGCACGCTGCCAGACATTAAAACCGTTGCCGAAAAGCAACCAATCGCAATTTTTTTCAAAAATTTCATGATGTTTCCCTCTTTAAAATGCCCAGTTTTATTCTTCTTTTGCGTTACCTAACTCACGATAAACTAGAGTGAAATAAAACTTCGCACTGATTCAGCAGACGCATTTGCGCTCTGCGGTTTATTTTCAGTAGATAAGCACAGCAAGATTAAGACCAACTAAAAAGGCGTTTTTTTATAATAGACAGGGTTCCATTTTTTCTCTTTAAAGTAACGATTTATATGACCTTTATGCGAAAAATGTTGATCAAAGCTCTATTCGTTAATTTTGCATTGATGCATCACCGCGCGCTGACTTTTATGTAATATTTTCTTTATGCTGGAATTATTTGCTTGCCGCTAATTTAAAAAGAGCAACAAACAATAAGAGTCACTCTGTGGAATGAGCAAGTGTTTCGAAACGCCTATTTCACGCCTCATACTATACGGAGTTAAGTTTCAGGTGCAATTTTTGACAAAAACACGCAATAAAAGACAGTATCGGGGTTAATACTTTCTTTAGCGTTTGGGTGAAAAGCACATCAGCGCAAAAACTGTTCAAAATTCCCTCGACATGTAGCCCTCAATTCCTTATAGTGCGCGCGCTTTTATATATTAGTGAAGTGACAACCGCTTTCACTACTATCTCTTCTCATCGTTTTACCCCTGGATACCTGTTTTGATTACCACCGCAAATATCACAATGCAGTTTGGCTCTAAGCCATTATTTGAAAATATTTCCGCAAAATTCGGCAACGGCAACCGATACGGCCTAATTGGCGCAAACGGTTGTGGCAAGTCTACCTTTATGAAAATTCTAAGCGGTAAACTTACTCCATCGTCGGGCAACGTTTCTATGGCGCCAGGTACAAAGCTAGGTATCTTGAGTCAGGACCAATTCGCGTTTGAAGAGTTTAGCGTAGTCGATACCGTTATCATGGGTGACCGTGAACTATGGGAAGTTAAACAAGAGCGCGACGCCATTTACAGCAAGGCTGAAATGAGCGAAGAAGATGGCATGCGCGTGGCGGACTTGGAAACCCAATTTGCCGAGATGGATGGTTACACCGCCGAAGCGCGCGCTGGCGATATCTTAAACTCTGCTGGCATCGACGAAAGCTATCATTTTGGTTTAATGAAAGAAGTCGCGCCCGGTAAAAAAGTACGTGTGCTTTTGGCGCAGGCATTATTTGCCGAGCCTGACATTCTGCTTCTAGACGAACCGACCAACAACTTGGATATCTACACCATCAGTTGGCTAGCTGAAGAGCTGAACAAACGTAAATCGACCATGCTTATTATTTCGCACGACAGACACTTTCTAAACTCTGTATGCACGCACATGGCCGATATCGACTACGGTGAGCTGCGCGTTTATCCGGGTAACTACGACGACTACATTCAAGCTGCCATGCTCGTTCAAGAACAGCTTCATGCAGAGAATGCTAAGAAGTCAGCGGAAATTGAAGAGCTACAGAGCTTCGTAGCGCGATTCTCTGCCAACGCATCGAAAGCGAAACAAGCCACCTCGCGTGCCCGCCGTCTTGAGAAAATTGAATTAGCTGAGGTAAAAGCGTCTAGCCGTCGTAAGCCTTATATTGTGTTTAACCAACATAAGAAACTTCACCGCCTTGCAATCACACTTGAAGACTTAGGCCATAGCTACCCAGATCTTCCGTTATTCGATAACGCGAACTTGCTATTAGAAGCTGGTCAGCGCTTGGCGATTATTGGTGAGAACGGGGCCGGCAAAACCACGCTTTTGAAGTGTTTGGTTAATGACATTGAACCTACCGCAGGTAGCTATAAGTGGGCTGAAAACGCTGCGATTGGTTACATTCCGCAGGATAACGCTAAATACTTTGCCGAAGATATCACTATGTTTGAGTGGATGAGCCAATGGCGTAGCCCCAAACACGATGACCTGCAAATAAAAGGTATGTTAGGACGTTTGCTATTTACGTCTGACGACTTCAACAAACGCGTGCAGGTATGTTCTGGTGGTGAGAAAAACCGTTTGCTGTTCGGAAAGCTAATGCTTCAAGACATCAACGTTTTAGTAATGGATGAACCCACTAACCACATGGACATGGAGTCGATTGAAGCCTTGAACAATGCGCTATACAAGTTTGATGGCACTGTTATTTTTGTTAGTCACGACCGTGAATTCGTTTCGTCACTGGCGACGCAAATCATCGAAATTAAAGACAAGAAACTGAATCACTTCGATGGAAACTACGAAGAGTTTTTGGCGCATAAAGAAAACGCGTAATTATATATCGATGCCTTCATCAATAGATGAAGTGAGCCACATAACAAAACGGGCACTTATTTAAGTGCCCGTTTTTTGTTTCAGTATATTAAAAGCTTACTGACCAGATAAATACTTGCCAACCGCTGTCGCTAAGCGGTCAAAGTAGTTAACAATCGTATTTTTAATTGGCGCTAACTCTTGTTCTGTTATTTCATCAAAGTTATCTGGCGGTGTGAAATCTTCAACACGCTCATTTTTTAGCGCATCATCTCGAAATTCGGTAAACACTGGCAGCGTTAAGATATCAACTGGCTTGTCTAAACGCTCAATACTAACGTTAAAGCTTGCCGAAGCAATATAGTGATCGGTACCCAAAAAACTACGCGTAAACAGTCCGAACCCTTTGCTTTGATGCTCTGAACATCCATACGTACCGCACTCGGTAATAGCCACCGTCGGCGCTTCTTCAACGATAATCACAGTGGCAATGCCTTTGTCTAACAACGATTTTCTTAACGTGTTTTGTTTGTCATTGAACGCCCCATTATTTCCTTCACCCATCACAAAATCTAGGGCGCCTGCATCGTCAACCATAGAAGAGATATCCACCGCAGTGAAACGACTGTTTTGCTCAATGGCTTTTTTGAATGTGCTATACAGCGTGTTGTTCAATTGCCAGTCGTAGCTATATTCTTTCGTAAAATTGTTAAATTTAGTGGTACCGATATGCGTGTGAGTGGGAAACTTTTTAGCGCTAACCCATACCCCAACTTTTTGTTTTGGTGGCGCTACTGGCTTGCTAACTGGCTCTTTAGTCGATTCGCCTTTCGTGGTTCCATCATTTACGCTGTCGCCATCTTGCACCACATCTTCTTGCTCTGTGCTTTCAGTTGGCGTGGCTTCCTCGCTATTAGGTTGAGAAGGAACGCTTTCGCCAGAATCCATACCTCGTTGCGTAACACACCCTGCAGCCAACATTAATACGGCTAACAGAACAGTAAACTTTGTCACAAACTTCATAACACTTCCTTATTTCAAAGCCATTTAAGTTAATACTAAATTTCTACCTAAAAGACCATTCTCATATTACTGAAAACGTGGGTCAGTGCATTGGCGGAATTAAGCAGTAAAAAGTCTGCGCGCTGACCTTCGGTAATGCTGCCTATGTCACTCGCTAGCCCCATAAATTGAGCCGGCGTGGCACTCGCCATTTTGCTCGCATCTTCTAACGTTACACCGCAATCATTGTGCGTATTCAAAACTGCGCTATGCATATCTAAGCACGAGCCAGCCAGTGTTTTGCCGTCTGGCGTAGTCAGTTTATCGCCATGCCTAACGATCTCGGTATTAAAAAAGTGAAGACGCTCAATATCACTGCCCACATGCGCCATAGCATCGGTAACCAACATGGCGCGGTTGGCAGTTTTCACGTTTAATGCCAACTCAGCACTTTTGCGGTGTAAGTGGTGATGATCGATAATAAAACCACAATATACTCTGTCATTAAGCAACGCGGCACCAACGGCCCCTGGCTCCCGGGAGGTTAATGCAGACATAGCGTTGTACAAATGCGTAAAGCCTGTAGCTCCCGCGTCGATAGCCGCCTGAACTTGCTCATAGCTGGCATTGGTGTGCCCAATTGCAACCACAACTCCTTCAGCAACCATTTCTTTTATGAAGCTAGTACTCACCGTTTCTGGTGCGACCGTAAGTAAGACTTTACCAATGTCTTTGCGACATAAGGTTGCAAGCTCTACGTCAGAAGGCGTTCTTATAAATTGTGCTTCGTGCACGCCCTTTTTTGCCTTGCTCAAAAAGGGCCCCTCAAAGTGAATTCCTTTTATTAACGCTTTAATGCACTCTGGGCCGCCCGCCATTACTTCCGCAATGGCATCCGCCGCCTGAGCCATTGTTGAAGCATTATCGGTAATGATAGTTGGCAACATGGACGTTGTGCCGAAACGAAGATGAGCCAGCGCCATGGTTTCTACTATAGCGGCAGAAGGGCTATGGTTAAAAAGCACACCACCACCGCCGTTCACTTGCGTGTCGAAATAACCGGGAATGAGCTTTCCGTTGTAAATACTACTGAGCTCTGCTGAGGTCGCATCGCTAATACTGACTATCTTGCCGCTATCAGCTGTGATTGTCTGGTTTTCAAGCCAACCTTTTGGCGTTAAAACCTGCTCGACAGTAATCGATTCTTTCATTCGCTTTTTACTCTTTTGGCAAAGCTGATAGCGCCATATTCAGCACTTTTTAGCGGCGCTGTTAAATTAGAAGAGATAGAAGGCGAAAGTAAAGGCGTGTAAACATCAGCAAGGCCACCAACTAAACATAGCGGCAATGTAGAAGCCTGATTAATCAATGCTTCACCCAACTGATTGAGGTAAATTGCTCCCTTTCGAATAAGAGAGGTCGCGGCGGCACACTGGTCTCGATAAGCCTGTATAACCACTGGGGCAATATCACCAAAATCTGCAGCGTTGTAATTTGCCACCAAGGTCACTAATTGCTGAGGTGACGCTAAATTAAGGTGCTCACAAATTCGCTTCTTTAGTTCACTAACGGGCTCTACGCCGTCATAAGAAAGCAGTACATGCTTTATAGCTGATAAGCCCAACCACGCACCACTTGCATCATCGCCAACTTGCAGGCCGTAACCACCTTTGTCAGTGAACACACCCTTGTCGTAATGGGTTGCCGCTGAACCTGTACCGCAAATAATAAGGGCTCCAGACTGATTATCGTGCGCGCCCAAACAAGCGGCGTGTAAATCACTTATTACCACGGTATCGGCAAATGGGTTGTCTAACGCCAAAAAAGACTGCTTTGCTTGAGGAATATTCGCCCCTGCCAATCCGGCAGCTAGCAACACTTCTTCGCATGTAATCGGCAACGCAGCACTTTCTATTGCGTCTAACGTTGCATCTATTACCGACCCCATTGCTTGTTCGGGGTTGGTCATTATATTTGCAGGGCCTGCCGCCCCTTCACCTAATGTATTGCCATCAATATCTTGCAACAATGCACGGCACCGGGTGCCACCACCGTCAATACCCACTACATATTTGTAACTCACGGGTTACCTGCTTCTCTAAACTATTCAATACAACTTGTTGTATGCACTTTACCACACCGATTTCACAGAATAACTTGCTTTCTTGCCAGTAAAGCAGCCTTTCACGTTACCTGAAGACCCTTATACCATTAATCCGCATAGATAATTGCCCACTCAGAAGCCGCTGTAAAAACGTACAGGTTAGCTCAATAGGCACAAGCGAATATGATCGAAGAACACAGCAGAGCAGTATCTTGATTAAAAAGGAAATTTACCTATGAATTTAAAAACCGTTATTGGCGCAATAACTCTAGCTTGTATAGGTGTTAGTTCTACTCCTGCTTTTGCACAACAAGCTGGCGCTCAACAGCCTCAGGGTTGGATGTGGGGTTTTGGCGTCGCAGCATCGCAAGATGTATATACCGACTTTGATAATCGCGTTGTTCCTATTCCTATTATCGGCTACACCGGTGAAAAGTTACGCGTTTACGGACCATTTATTGGCTATGAACTTTTTCGCGAAAGTGGCTTTACTCTTGACGCTCAGCTTGTCCCGATATTTGCAGGTTATGAAGAAGATGACAGTGCCGTATTTACAGGTATGGACGACAGAGATTTTAGCTACGCGGCCGGAGTTGGGCTTAACTACAACACGGGTAGCTGGGTTTATTCATTGTCAACCAATGCCGATATTCTTGGTAAGTTTGATGGCTACCAAGCGTCCGCCCGTATCGGGAAAAGGTTTAGAATAAATAACGTCATGATCGAGCCGTCTATAGGCGTAAACTACCAAGACAGCAATTACGTCGACTATTACTACGGCGTACGCCCTGAAGAAGCCACAGCATTTCGAAGTGCATATAACGGCGATAGCGCGCTCAATACGGAAGTACGCGTTGCCATCTCGACCCGACAGTTTCTGGGCGGCATGACCCGTTTAGAAGTTGGCGCCACCTTCTTTGACGATAGCATCAGCGATAGCCCGCTGACAGACGATGATACCGCGCTTAACGCCATGCTGGTTTATACACGCTTTTTCTAGACTATTGCTAATAGCCTACTCTACAACCGCGTGGATAGATTAAATACAAGGTGCTAGCATCAAAAAGCCCTCATGTAAGAGGGCTTTTTAATATTGAGTTGATGCGTTTCGCTACGCGGGCTTTTTAAACGCTAGCGTTTCCCACAGTGGTACCGTAGACAAACTATGTTTATAGCTGCCAGATGTCTCTTTGGTGCTGTAAGACAAATAAATCAGCGTTTTTGAGTCGGCATCGTAAATTCTTCGAAGCTTCATGTTTTTGAAAAACACGCTCTTAGATTTTTTAAAAATTACTTCACCTGAATCTGACTTATCAATGGCGTTTAACATCTCAGCCGTAATAGGGCCGGTTTGTCTGCACGCGATTGAACTGTCTGATGGGTCCGACAAATCAAGGTTCGCTTCAATACTTGAAATATGGCAGGTTACACCTGTCACGATGGGGTCTTGAAGCGCATCAATTTTAATGTCTTTTGTGGTAAAAAGACCAAGAGACACATCGCCCACTTCGCTGTCGCTACAGCCTGCCAACGTAAACACCGACGCGGCGAGTAAACCCAACACAGTGCTTTTCGCAAAAGAGCCGCTCTTAAATCTGCCTTTCATAGAAGTATGATTCATAGAAGTACGAGCCTCGTATGAACTTAACCAACGTCCATTTGTTTTCATATCATTCCCACCTCTACTCTATTGATGATCTTTATTTGTTTACTCGAAATACCGAGCCTGTGATCATTTTAGCCTAACAGGTTTAACTGTGTCTTATCCATAAGGTCGTGCTGCTTAATAAGTTGCTTTGCCTTTTCAATGTCTGGCGCAAAATAACGGTCTTTGTCGTAAAACGGCACTTGGTCTCTTAGTAGCTGCATCAACACTTGGAGCTTTTCGCTGGTTTTAAACGGCTTCCTGAAATCTAACCCTTGGCAGGCCGCTAACCACTCAATGGCCAATATACCTGCCACGTTATCGAAAATATCTCGTAAACGCCTCGCGGCGAAGGTAGCCATAGACACGTGGTCTTCTTGGTTCGCAGACGTAGGCAACGAATCGATAGATGCGGGGTGCGCCAGGGTTTTGTTTTCACTAGCAAGCGCCGCACAGGTAACCTGCGCAATCATGAAGCCCGAGTTTACCCCACCATTTTCAACTAGAAACGGTGGCAAACCACTTAAATGCGTATCAATCATTAACGACATTCTGCGCTCCGACAGTGCGCCAATTTCAGATAGTGCAATAGCCAGCATATCTGCCGCCATCGCCACGGTTTCCGCATGAAAGTTTCCGCCAGATAGAATATCGCCAGTTGACGTATCATCGTCATCATTATTTTCAACAAAAACCAACGGGTTGTCGCTTACCCCATTAGCTTCCACCACCAAAATCTCTTGGGCATAGCGCATTTGCTGTAAACACGCTCCCATCACCTGTGGCTGGCAACGCAGAGAGTACGGGTCTTGTACTTTTTCACATCGTTGATGTGAATGACCAATCTCTGAGGTGTCTAGCAATGTTCTAAACGCAGTGGCCACATCGCTCTGGCTTTTGTGGCCACGCACTTCGTGGATCCGCGCGTCGAACGGCACGCGGGAACCTAACGCGGCCTCAACAGTAAGCGCACCAATACCAATAGCACTATGAAGCGCATTTTCAGTATAAAACAACCCCTGAAGTGCAAACGCTGTCGAGGCTTGCGTGCCGTTTAACAGTGCTAAGCCTTCTTTGGGTGCCAGCGCAATTGGCTGCATACCCGCAATTTCAAGGGCTTGGGCTGCACTAATTCTCTCTCCTTTATAAAACGCTTCCCCTTCCCCTAACAGCACCACACTCATGTGTGCTAAAGGCGCTAAGTCGCCGCTGGCGCCTACCGAGCCTTTTTCAGGAATGGCGGGATAAACCTGTGCATTAAACAAGGTAATGAGCGCTTCTATTACGCTGAGGCGAATGCCAGAGTAGCCACGGGCCAAGGAGTTAATTTTTAACAGCATGAGCAGGCGCACAGTATCTTCTTGCATAAAGTCGCCCGTACCGGCCGCGTGCGATAACACAATACTGCGCTGTAATAGCTCTAACTCATCAACATTAATACGGGTATTAGCCAACAAACCAAAGCCAGTATTGATACCATAGACCGTACGGTTCTCTTTAATAACGTTAAGCACCACACGCTCAGCGGCATTTATAGCGGGTATAGCACTTTCATCTAACGATAAATGAACGTGGCTTCGATGTACTTCCCGTAACTGATCTAACGTCAATGTACCTGGCACAAGATTAAGTTGCTTAACACCACCGTTTTCAGTAAAAAAAGACGAATGCGACATGACTATTTCTCCCCGCCAAAGCTTTTGTTCGAGCTTGAATGAGTGCCTGTTCTATCGGGGATTTGGTTATTAGCCACGCTATTGACCATGGGAAGATCCAAGCTGTGCTTGGCAGCACAGTCTTTTGCAATGTCGTAGCCTGCATCTGCATGACGCATTACGCCCGTGGCAGGGTCGTTATGAAGAACCCGAGCAATACGCTCAGCCGCTTCGTCCGTACCGTCACAAACAATCACTACACCCGAGTGTTGGCTAAAACCCATTCCTACACCGCCACCATGATGAAGGCTTACCCAGGTTGCACCACCCGCTGTATTTAATAGGGCGTTCAGCAGCGGCCAGTCCGAAACGGCATCTGAACCATCGAGCATGGCCTCTGTTTCTCTATTGGGTGAAGCTACCGAACCAGAGTCGAGATGATCCCGCCCAATCACAACTGGCGCGCTTAGCTCGCCACTGCGAACCATTTCATTAAAGGCAAGCCCCAGCTTTTGTCTTTCACCCAGCCCCACCCAGCAAATACGCGCGGGCAGGCCTTGGAATTGAATGCGTTCTTTGGCCATATCTAGCCAGTTATGTAGATGGGGGTTGTCGGGTATAAGCTCTTTAACTTTAGCGTCCGTTTTATAGATATCTTCCGGATCGCCTGACAGCGCAGCCCATCTGAAAGGCCCTATGCCCTGACAAAAAAGCGGTCGTATATAGGCAGGAACGAAACCTGGGAAATCGAACGCATGCTCAATACCCTCTTCTAGCGCCATTTGTCTAATGTTGTTGCCATAATCAAGAGTAGCAGCGCCAGCTTGTTGGAAACCAAGCATTGCTTTAACTTGCAGCGCCATCGACTGTTTAGCACTTTTCACAACACCCGCTTCGTCTTTTTTACGCTGCGCCTCTGCTTGATCTAGCGTCCACCCCACTGGTAGATAGCCATTCAACGGATCGTGCGCACTGGTTTGGTCGGTCACAACGTCGGGAATAATCCCTTTCGCTAGCATATCGGGAAAGACTTCAGCAGCATTGCCTAATAGGCCAATTGATACAGGCTTCCCAGCTTTTTTGGCTTCCTCAAGTAGTTGCATGGCTTCTTCTAACGATTGCGCTTTTTTGTCCAAATAGCCCGTGCGAATTCTGAAATCTATGCGAGTTTCATCTACCTCCACAGCTACCATTGAAAAGCCAGCCATGGTTGCAGCTAAAGGCTGTGCTCCGCCCATACCGCCCAAGCCACCAGTCAAAATCCAGCGTCCTTCAGCGCTTCCTTCAAAATGCGTTTTGGCCACACTAACAAACGTTTCATAAGTACCCTGGACAATGCCTTGCGAGCCTATGTATATCCATGACCCTGCGGTCATTTGCCCGTACATCATCAAACCTTCTTTATCCAGAGCGTTAAAGTGCTCCCAGTTTGCCCAATGCGGTACAAGGTTAGAGTTAGCAATTAACACACGAGGTGCATTTTCGTGAGTGGGAAATACCCCAACAGGTTTGCCTGATTGAACCAGCAACGTCTCATCAGTATTTAAACGCTTGAGTACTTCTACAATTTTGTCGTAAGACGCCCAGTCACGGGCCGCACGCCCAATACCGCCGTAAACCACCAGATTTTGCGGATGCTCCGCAACGTCTGGATCCAGGTTATTCATTAACATGCGAAGCGGCGCTTCAGTTTGCCAGCTCTTCGCATTTAGCGTACTGCCTCTTGGGGCACGTATTTCTCTTGTAGGGTCGAGGCGTTTCATAAACTTCTCCTAGGCATATTCTTACGTTTGCTGATTTGTTTTTTATTAGGAAGTGTCATCTTTTTAGAAAGTAATGAGTTGCTAGCGCCTTTGGCGCAATGACACTTAGAACTCCAAGTGTCCTCCCAAGCGGTATCGACTGCCTGGGTGATACAGCACCGCGTGGCTAACCACTGCGCTTGAACTCGCTTTTGGACTATTATTCACGGATGTATCTGACGTAGCCTTTAAGCCGTTCCCTAACTGGGCATTCGCCGTCGAGGGCTCGCCAATATTGCTCTCATCGCTGGTTATTGCGCTGGGCACTCGAGAGAAGGTTCGTCGAGTAATCTTCAGACACGGCTCTTTAGGCTTAATCAATAGTGCTTGTGCAATATCTTTTTCAACAACCACAGCTTCTACGCTGTGATCGGCTTGTGAAAGGGGCGCGACCTGATTCAAATAAAAGTTTGCAGTTTGAGCTTTAAAATCTTTATCTAAATAGTCGTTAATCCATGCAGGGTTAACCCACCTGTCTTCATACTGCACGGGTAGGTTGTTCTCGCAGTGTACGATAATGCTATGAAATACTGGCTCTCCCACATCGATTCCCAGTCGTTGAGCAATAGCATCACTGGCTGGCGAGGTTTCCAACACTAATATCTCGTTAGTGTATCTATGCCCCCGTTGCTCTATTTCATCGCGAATACTTTTGATCTCAAGCATTGAGCTCATAGGGCGACTATCTGACACAAACGTGCCTATCCCCTGGCTGCGCATCAAAATGCCCTCGTCCACCATTTCACTTAACGCTCTTCGCGCAGTCATTCGGCTTACACCGTGCTGCTGGGCAAGTTGGTTTTCTGAAGGCACTTGGCTACCCGGCTTCATCTCACCACTTTCGATGGCATCCAAAATTGCTGTCTTAATTACTCTGTACCGAGGTTGCATATCGTGGCCATTCACAATTAAATTGTTAATAATATGCTAACAGCATACTTGTATATACAAGTATGCACAAGTACACTGAACTCAAAATTTACACTGCGTTTCAGTAAAGATTCTGGTCAAAGCCAGACAAAGAACAAGACAACCAGTTAGACGAAAAAACCAGACAAGAGGTGGCTTAGAGTGGAGCACGATATGGGTTATCAGTACGACACGCTTATTTACAATGTTCGCATTGCGTCTATGCAAGACAACAAGTTGCCCTATGGCGAATTACCGCCACACGCCATTGCCATAAAAGACGGCAAAATTGCTGCGTTACTTCCTTGCGATGACTCATTAGACAACGTGTTTGAGCAGGCCAAAAGCGTAATAGATGCCACTACCCTAATTCCCCAAAATGAAGGTTCAACGCCCAAACACCCGTGGCTATTGCCTGGCTTCATCGATTGTCATACGCATCTGGTGTATGGCGGCAATCGCGCCGAAGAATTCGAAATGCGATTGCAAGGCGCAAGTTATGTAGACATTGCGCAGCGCGGCGGTGGTATTAAAGGGACGGTTGAAAAAACTCGACGCTCTGACGAAAACACCCTGCTTCACACTGCGATAAAACGCGCAAAGCGACTGTGCGAAGAAGGTGTTACCACCATTGAAGTCAAATCAGGTTACGGGCTGGATTTAGACACTGAAGTGCGCATGTTACGCGTGGCTAAATCCCTTGAGCAGCATCTTCCTGTGAGTATTAAAACTACCTATTTAGGCGCTCACGCCCTGCCCAATGAATTTGCTGACGACTCAGAAGGATATATCGATTTCATTTGCAACAAGGCACTTCCTCATATTGCTTCGCAAAACTTGGCTGACGCCGTTGATGTATTTTGTGAAACTATCGGTTTTTCAACTTCTCAAACAGAACGTGTTTTTAGCTGCGCACAGCAGCACGATTTACCCATTAAAGCTCATGTAGAGCAGCTTAGCGACAGTAAAGGTGCTGTTTTAGCGGCTAAATACGGCGCACTTTCGGTAGACCACATCGAATATTTAGCTGACAGCGATATTCCCTTACTTGCCCAAAGTGGCACCGTTGCCGTACTTTTACCAGGCGCTTTTTATTACCTAAGTGAAGTTCAAAAGCCGCCGGTAGACGCTCTAAGGGCGCACAATGTGCCCATGGCCTTAGCCACTGACTTTAATCCAGGTAGTTCGCCGTTAGCCTCAATCCTTACCGCGATAAATATGGGGTGTGTGCTGTTTCAACTTACGCCAGAAGAAGCGCTACGCGGTGCTACTGCTCACGCGGCTAGCGCACTCGGGCTGCACGACCGAGGTGTTATTGAAGCAGGCAAGCTTGCTGACTTAACGCTGTGGGATATCGAAACGCCGGCAGAGCTCGCCTATTGTATTAATGGGCACCGCCCCGTTGCGGTGTTTAAGGAAGGTAAACATGTTTAAGTGGCAAGGCAGAATAGACAGTGAAGACGGCATTGAGGGCCTACGTTGGCATCAAAAAGTTAACGAACTTGAAGTGGGCGAAGATAATTCATTAGCCAACGCCGTTACCCTTGTTGGTTTTGAAAGTGATTTAGGTGTGGCATTTAACAAAGGCCGCGTAGGTGCAGCGGCTGGTCCAAACGCTATTCGCCAGGCACTGGCAAACTTACCCTGGCACTGGCCAAGCGCAGCATTGGCTGATTTAGGGAATGTTACCGCTAAAGAGAACTTAGCCCAGGCACAAACCCAATATGCCGACGCCATTTGTTATGCGCTCAAGCAAAATGATGGATTGGTCATTGGGCTGGGAGGGGGACATGAAATTGCATGGGGTAGCTATCAAGGGGTTTTCAATGCTAAGCCCGAAAGCGCCCGCATTGGAATTATTAATTTCGACGCCCATTTTGATTTAAGAAAGCCTTCACCAAACACCAGTTCAGGTACGCCGTTCAGGCAAGTGTATGATCACTGCCAGCTACACGACACACCGTTTCATTACGCTTGTTTGGGCGTATCGAAAGCAGCCAATACACCAGCGCTGTTTAACTTTGCCAATACGTCCAACACGCGCTATTTAACCGATGTGGCGTTAAATGATGAATCACTGTGTATGCAGCGAATAGATGAGCTACTATCTCCGATGCTAAAAGACATCGATGAGCTTTACGTCACTGTATGTTTAGATGCATTTCCAGCAGCACAAGCACCTGGCGTTAGCGCGCCCAGTGCATTGGGAATATCCCCCACACTTGTTATCAACACGCTACACTTTTTAGCACAGCACCAAAGTACTTATGGGTATCAATGGAGACTGTGTGACGTTGTGGAAATGAACCCCAATTATGATATTGATAGCCGCACAGCAAAGCTGGCTGCACGGCTAATTTTTGAAGCAGTAGATGCAATAAACTCGCACATTTAACGAGTTAACGCTTTAACGTTTGACGCTTTTATGTTTACTGGCCGCCTGCCCTTTCACATGCAGCGGCGGTAAACAAGACATCAGTGGAACTATTTAATGCTGTTTCAGCAGAGTCTTGCAGTACGCCAACAATAAAGCCCACCGCAACCACCTGCATAGCCACTTCATTGGGTATATTGAACAGGCTACAGGCAAGCGGAATAAGCAGTAGCGAACCACCTGCAACACCTGAACTTCCACATGCTGATACCGCAGCGATAACGCTTAACAATACAGCAGTAGGGAAATCTACAGAAATTCCCAAGGTATTAACCGCAGCTAGCGTCAACACGGTTATTGTGATTGCAGCCCCAGCCATATTAATCGTGGCGCCTAACGGAATAGATACCGAATAGGTGTCTTCATCAAGCTTTAAGCGTTTACACAGCGCCATGTTTACCGGAATATTCGCCGCCGAACTACGGGTGAAAAACGCCGTAATACCGCTTTCTTTCAGGCATTTGAACACCAAAGGATAGGGATTCTTTTTGGTTGCCAGAAATACTAACAAGGGGTTGGTCACAAGTGCGATAAATAGCATCGCGCCAATCAATACCGTTAGTAAATGAGAGTAGCCAAGCAATGCTTCAAAGCCCGTTGTAGCAATGGTATTAGCTACCAAGCCGAAAATACCGAAGGGCGCGAGTTTAATAACAAAACCCACCACAGTTGTTACGCTATCTGCCATATTTTGAAGTAGCGCTTTCGTTGCCTCGCTAGCATGACGAAGACCTAAACCTAGACCTACAGCCCACGTGAGAATACCAATGTAATTTCCATTTACTAATGCATTTACCGGATTATCTACCATGTTATAAAGCAAAGTAGTAAGGACTTCCGATACACCTTTCGGCGCAGCTTGGCTAACTTCTGAAGTCACTAAGCTTAAGCTTGTAGGAAAAGCAAAGCTTGCCAACACGGCGGTGAGCGCGGCCAGTAGTGTGCCCAACAAATAAAGCACAAGCACGGGTTTGATAAAGGTTTGCTCGTTTTGCTTATGGTTGGCAATGGATGCCATGACCAAAACAAAAACCAATAAAGGAGCTATTGCTTTTAAGGCTTTTACAAATAAGTTACCCAATAGCCCTGCTGATTGAGCAGCTGAAGGTGAAAAACTCGCTATCGCAATACCGCATACGATACCAATGATAATTTGCAGTACCAAACTGCCATTCATGTAGCGCTGAAACAAGCTGGGGCGTGCCGTTGAATCCATAAATGTTGGTCCATTATTATTTTGACGACGCACCATAAAGGATAACGTTACACAAATGAACCTGTTTGGTCTTAGTTACTCGCAAATAACCGTATGCTTGCCGTTTATAAGGGTTTACATGCCTTCAAGTATCTTTTGCGTATAAGACGTCCACTGGTAAAGAGGAAGTTCTCCATCAATATAATAGTCTGGCTGAATGCCTACCCCATCAATGGCCATATGCGGAATGCGTAAACTTTTAGTCAGGCTGTAATACAAAGTAAAAGTACCGCTCGGCGAATCAGTTTGATACATGTTAGAAATATCGAGTACACCTGCGGTAGTTTGCCCAAACAACTTTACTTTTTTGCTTTGTTTAGCCGCCAGTAAGAACTGCTCAGCGGTGCTGCCATTACTTGAATCAACAAGTACGCCAATACTCTTCGGCAAGGGTTCAATTTTATCGAATGTCTCTACCGTTACGTCTTCATCAATATTGATGTAGCTGCCGATGTGTTGATTAAGAATGTCGTACCCGTCTTTTGCCCATTGCTTTTCTTCTTCACTAAAATGAGGGTTTTGCAAAAAGCCAAGCATTCTAGAGTTGTTAAGCTCAGTAGATAAATATTCCATGCCTACAGTGCGAATAGGGTTGGTGTATAAAATAGGGAGTAAAGACGCATAGCTTACGTCACTACCACCACCGTTTCCTCGGATGTCGATAATGAGGTGTTCAGTTTTTAAAATTGTGTCTAGGTGCTCAGCGATAACCGCATCGATGTCTTTTTTGAAGGCGTGATCGAAAGCCGGTATGCGAACTAATACCGTGTTCTCTGAAATTTTTTCGAATAGCGGAGCTTTTGTACTAAGCAGGCGCACATAGCGTGTTATTTCAGGGGATGATTCTTGTCGCGGTTCCTCACGTGACATAACGATAAAGCTATTGCCCAACACCACTTCGTTGTTACCCAAGAGTGTAATGGTATCGATTTGTCGGGCGGAGTGATCGCCCATAAAAAACGTCACTTCTGCGGTATTGTTGTCAGCAGGGTCGTTAACGATGAACTTTACTTGTCCCGCCTTCCATGAAGGGTTGGTACTTTTAACGATATAAGCTTTATGGACATTGCCCTCTTTTTTTAAGGCAACCGTATAGCTTGAGAATTGCCAAATCCCCTCAAGAGTTTCGTCACGTTGGCTTTTCAAATGTTGTTTAAATGCCGATAAGTCGAAATCATGCACTACCGATTCGCGTACCGCTTTCTCTGAGCCATTCGTATTTAGCGCAAGACCAATGTGCCCCTTGCGAAAAAATGTAAGCCAGTCGCTAAGCACTGTGTGGCATTGCGCTTCGCTTTTGGCGCTTTGTACTCGCGCCAAAATCGCACTATTGTGGGCGGAATAAAGGTCCAGCCCTTTATTCTCTACGGTATATTGAAAACCGGCATCGTTGTTTTCAAACGTGCTTTTTAGCCATGCAAACTCACTTTCACACTGAAAGGTACTACCAAACGAACAGAAAGAGGCAAAAAGAGGGAATATCGCAAATCGTTTCACTAAATATGATGTCCATATCTACTTTTAATACCGATAAAGTATCATAAAACCATGATCTTGCGAGCATTTACCAAGCACATACTTGTAAGCAAACGTTTTAACTACTAATTCCTAAAGCGGTGAGTTCACCCCACCGCATAAGGTTTTTCTAGTGCGCTTAAGCCTACACCGTTGCGTTTAATCACTTTAAGCTGGGTAGGAATACGCTCTTTCATGGCTTCAATATGGCTTATCACACCAATCATTTTTCCGCTGGCATTTAGGTTGTCTAGTGCATCAAGGGCCACATCCAAAGTTTCAGCATCAAGGGTGCCAAAGCCTTCATCCAAAAACAGTGAATCGATACTGGTCTTGTGACTGACCAAGTCAGATAAAGCTAAAGCCAGCGCTAGGCTCACTAAGAAACTTTCTCCACCAGACAGGGTTTTGGTATCTCGCACTACGTCACCTTGCCAGGTGTCTAATACACTTAAACCCAACCCTTCGTTTTCTTTTCGAATTAACTGATAGCGACCGTGTAATTTATCAAGCTGCTGATTTGCAAGCTGCACTAAGTTGTCCAGAGTAAGCCCTTGTGCAAAACGTCTGAATTTGTCGCCGCTGGCCGAGCCAATTAACGAGTGTAGGTAAGTAATATCGTCGTAATAGGCCTCAAACGCAGCCATCTCATCCACAAGCTGTTGCTGCCTTTCGCGGGCTTGATTGTTAGCGCTTAGCTGCTGTTCAATTTGCCCTAAAGACGATAACAGGGTGTCACGCTGCTGAGCTTGCTGAGTAATTTTCGAATCGAGCCACTGTGCACCGTGCTCTTCTAACTCGCTCTGCCACTGTGCTGCGTTAGCATGGGCTTTTAGCGATTGTTCGGTAGCTATCGCGTTTTCTAGCTTTAAGTCCGCTTGTTGTTTTTGCTGAGTTAATCGCTTTTGCAGTTCAAGCAAGGTGTTGCGGGTATCTTCGTCTAAAAGGGCATTGCTAAACGCGTGCTCATCGGCAAATGGGCTGCTCGCCAACTGACGGCTAAAGTGCTCTGTTGCCTCTGAAAGTGCCTGCTCTTTTTCGCGCATTTGCTCATTAAGCTGGGCAATTTCTGCTTCTAAACGAGACAAAATAGTGTCCGTTTGTTGCAGGCGAGATTTGCATTCATTTACATTTCGCTCAGCGTGTTCTTGGGCAGCGCTTGCCTTATTTCTGGTTTCAGCAATATTGCCTTCAGGGAATACGGTTGAGCGCGAGTCTCGCAGCGCCTTTAGGCTATTATCTAGCTGCACAAGCTCTTCGCATACGCCCTTAAGCTGATTCTCGGCGCTCTCGATATCACGATTAACCACAAGCAAGGTGCTACTTACCCCTTGCAACTCATCTTTAAGTTTGGCGTGTAGCTGATGATTGTGTTTATAAGCTTTTAGCGCTTCGGCTTTTTCATTTAACCACGTGGCAATTCCATCAATAGCCAAGTTGTGAATATCAGCACCGTGCGCCGTCATAGTTTCGCTGAGCGCTAAAATACCATCGTTAACCCTTTTTGTTTTACTCTCTAACTCTGTATTACGTTCGTTAAATTGCTTTTCCAAGGTTTCGCGCTGCTGCAGAGAAACTGCAAGTTCTGACTGCTTGCCTTGTAATGCCTGTTGCGCTTCATTTTTAGCCTGCAGTGCAGCATTTAGAGCTTGCTCGCACTCTTCTAAACGGGTTAATTGAGCACTAATATCATCGAGACGAGTTTTAAACTGCTGGGTAAATTGAGAGACGCTTTGCGATGTATTAATGTCGACCTTTTCAAAGCTCGGTATATCAGCGCTAAGTACGCTTGAAATCTGCTGCCACTTTTCTAGCAGCGTATCTCGTTGCCCGCTTGCCTGTTCTAGCTGCTTATTAACCTGAGCAAGAGTGAATTCAGTTTGTGTAACACTTTCTTTTGCCCGCGCCCCTTGCTGCTCAATATCATCTAACTGCTGCTTTAAGCTATCTCGCTTTTGGATAGTTTCAGGTACATCAATAACCACGGTAGACGTGGTGTGCTCGTTTGCCCCACAGACAGGGCATGGCTCGCCACTTTTTAACTGTGCGCGAAGGTGCGCCACTTCAGCATCCAAGGCGATAAGCGCCTCTATGTCTTTTAAATTACTACGAGTTTGCTTGTAAGCATCAACCAAGGCTTGGCGGTCAGATTGCTGCTGAGCTAGTTTCTTCGCTAAGTCTTCCTTTTGCGCACCCAGCGATACTTTCTCTTGTTCTAGTGCCAAATATTGCTGTTGAATATGCCCTATCTGTAATACGTTATCCCAATGATGAAGCTTGGTATCACGCTCTTGCTGAAGACTTGCTTTACTGGTTGCATTAGCACTATTAGTATCACTTGGTTTGTCAGATAGCGCGGCCTGAAGTGCCTTTTCACACTTGGCTACTTGCGCGTTTTTGTCATCGAGGGTCTGCGTTAACGCGCTTAACGACTCATTTGTTTTTGCGATAGCGTCATCTAGGGATGAAAGCGCCTGACGATGATTATTTACGCTTTGTGTCAGTGTTTCTAACTGCTTTTTATCATGTTCAATATGGCGCGCCGTTTCACTCCAACCACTTATAAATTCCGCTATGCCGCTAAGTGAGTGATGTTCACGTAAGTAGGTTTCCAGTTCACCAAGCTTGGTCTTGTTATCTGCCGAAGCGTTTTCGATTTCTGTGCGCTTTAGCGTTAACGCGTTTATTGACTGCCTTAAACGTGCTGCGTTTTCGTTAGCTTTTTGCTGTTCAGTAGTGAGCTGCGCTATTTGGTTATCTAGCGGAACTACCTGCTCATTTATGCGCTTTTCAAGCTCACGGCTTTGTTGCTTTGTAAGAACTAACGCTTGTTCGGCATGGGTGACTTCTGAACTACGTTGTGCCTTTTGCGTCTTTAAATCGGGAAGCTGAGCCGCCTTCTCATCGAGCCTTTCTTTATAACGGGTTACGTCTTGCTGAAGCCCATTTCTTTGCAAGAATGGCAGGCGAAGCTTTTCAGCTGGCTCACTTTGGGTTAGAAGGTCAAGCTCTTGTTTTGCCTCATCAATGGCGTTATCCGCGGTCTGCTGCGCTGCGCTGGCTTCTTTAATGGAGAGCTCATTGGCGTTAAACGCTTGTTGCCACTGCTGTTGCTTTTGCAGTTCAGCAAGTGTTTGGTTAAACGCTGAAACTTGGCTCTTGGTTTGTGCTTGCTCTTCTTCAAGCTGGGTGATTTGTTCGTCGCTAAGTAAGGTTACGCCTTCTAGCTTTATCGCAAACTCTTTTTTCTTTTGTTTAGCGTCACTAAATTGCTGATGTACTGCCTGTGATATCTGTCCGTAAATTTCGGTGCCAGTTAACTCTTCAAGCAGTTCGGCTCGGTCGGCCTCGTTAGCATTTAAAAACGCAGCAAAATCCCCTTGCGACAACATCATAGACTTGGTGAAACGGGCAAAATTAAGGCCAGCCAGCTTTTCAATCTCTTCGCTTTTCGGCCTAACTTGGGTAGCCAGTACCTTGCCGCTTTCAACTTCGGCCAGCTCAACATCAGCACTTTGCAGGTTACCGTCAACTTTCCCTCTGGCCCGACGCATACTCCAAAACGCACGATATGCTTTCCCCTTAATATCAAACTCAACCTCCGCCAAACACTCCGCCGTGCCGCGGGTCATGATGTCATTGTTAGACGTTGAAATTGGCCCCAAGCGAGGGGTTTGGTGATAAAGCGCTAAACAAATGGCATCAAGTAGCGTGGTTTTACCTGCCCCTGTTGGGCCAGTTATGGCAAATAGGCCATTGTCGATAAACGGCGATTGGGTGAAATCTATCTTCCACTCCCCTTTTAAGGCGTTTAGATTTTTAAGGCGTAAGGTCAGTATTCTCATTGTATTACTCGCCTTTATTTTCTGTTGTGTTTGCCAATGGTGCCTTTACTGATACTTCAGCATCTTCATCATTGGTATGCACCCGCTCTAGCGCTTCATTAAACAGCTGCCTTATCCGGTTTATGCGTGAAGCGCTTTTTTCTGAACCGGCTTGTTTCATTGCTCGAGGGCTTTGGTCGTCATCTAGCAGGGGTCCTTGTGCCGACTCAGTTGGTGCCGACTCACTTGTTGGATTATCTTTTATGCTCTCCAATGCCAAACGCGCTTCAAATACATCGTTTACCGATAGTTCACTAAGCTGAACGTTTTGCTTTTCCGTTAAGCTATTTACTGTGCGCTTACGCTTGCGTTTCAACTGTAAAATCTCAGCGTTTTTCCCTTCTAACAAGCCCTGAATACGCTGCTGTAGATCAGTCAGATAGTCTTCTGTTTCAACTTCAATGCATAACCACACAGGGTCTTTAGAGCTAATGGCGTTATCCGTTGCGCTAATGGCTTTATTAAACTCGCTAAGGGGTTTATTAACCTCGCTAAGGGGGTTATTAACCTCGCTAAGGGGGTTATTAACCTCGCTAAGGGCTTTATCCACTTCGCTAACGGCATCATCTGTTTGAGAAGCTAACGTGATGGCATCGCTCTTATTAATGGCCGCCTCAATCGCTTTTAAGTCGCCTTTTATTACTTCCATGGCCTGAAAGCGCGGTACCGGAAGCGTTGAGATAGTAGGCGTTGTGCTTTCAGATTCAAACGTTATCAACACTACTTGCTTTTGTGTGTTTAGTTCATCAAAACTTAGCGGTATGGGTGAGCCTGAATAGCGAATGTGTTCTGTCTTAGCGACTTTCTGTGGCCTGTGAATATGCCCAAGTGCAATGTAATCGGCAGGCGGAAACCCTTTGGCGTCAAAGCCTTCAAGGGTACCAATGTAAATATCACGTACACTTTCTGACTGACTCACGCCTAAAGCGGTTAAGTGCCCTGTAGCAATAATAGGAATGGCAGCGCTGTTTTCACTGCCGTCTTTTATTCGCTTTTCTTCCATTGAAGCGCGCAGTGACAAGGCTTCATTATAAAGCGTCCCATAATGCTGCTTTATCGCATCGCCAAGCGCTTGACGCTTGTCAGTGCCGCTTTGCCCTGCCTCACTAACAAGCACATCGCGTGGGCGAATAAAGGGTACGGCACACAGTACGGCACTGGGCTGCCCCTTGCGATCGTTAAGCGTAATGACTTGTTCACTCAATTCGCCGTATGTACTGGCAATTACGTGGCTATTTAAGTATTTAAGTAGCGCCTTACTTTCGTTCAATACCGATACTGAATCGTGATTTCCCCCCAGCACCACCAATGTACACTGCATCCCCTGAAGTTCACCGATAAACGCATGGTAGAGCTCTCTGGCGTAGCTAGGCGGCGTGCCCGTGTCAAACACATCACCCGCGACAATAATCGCATCTATTTGATGCACTTCTACTTGTTGAAGAAGCCATTTAAGGAAAGCGGCGTGTTCGTTTTTGCGACTTTTCGTAAAAAAACTCTGACCTAGGTGCCAGTCAGATGTATGCAATATTTTCATGTAGAAGTGAACCAGGCTTGTTGCATTGGAGATAGAGAAACGCATTCGGCGCAATGGCGCTGCTGCTATGGAGTGTCGAGGTTGGTCAACGCACCGTACAGCAACTATAGAGATTTTGTGGTTTTATGACAATGGATTGATAGCGTAATTGTTCGTTTGAAATAGTTATTTCTGCGTACTGCTCATCGAGAAAACTGATGTCATAAAGCGCGCATTGTGGAATATGCTAACTTGCTCTAAATAAGGGCGACGTAAGCGCACATTAAACAGGCTGATAAATATTATCCCAGTAGTCATCAAGTATCTTCACAGCATCGTTAAGCGGCCGCGCTACAAAAACATCGCCGTCTTGTTCGACTAGTTCCATGTCCACCAGCTTATTAATAGCGTCAGTAACGTCGAAATCGAGCGCACAATCAAGCTCTTCTGAAAAGTAACTTTCTATCACACTATCAAGAGATGCTAATGTCATGCCGCCCGCGGCAATCTCTTTTTCTGAACGTGATGCGCTAAATGCGGCGGAGTTTTCAGAAAAGGCTTCACTACACTTCAGCAAAAATGTGTAGGCCAACAATGCTTCCTTGCAGTCTTCTTCCTCTGCAGCATCAATTAATGTATGAAACACGCCTGCGTTATTGTCTAAATTTTTAAAATAGAGATTGTCAGACAAGGCTTTCATAAACCTGATTTTTCTGTTTTTAAACTTTGTCCATTCCTTAAAGATAAAGCTGCCGAATACACCCATGCCAATACCAAAAGTGATTAGGCTTTGCTTAGTCAATTCCACTTCATCGTCTTTAAAGCCAAGCCAAAAGGCCAGAAAAGATGCCATGAGAAGTAACGACGCGCCTAACTTAGTCACTAGCACCACGGTGCCACCTATTGCCGCCGATGCACTAATGATCAACTTATCTAGGGGACGCATTTTGACTTCGCTATTGGGAAACAGCATCTCCAAGTCTGCTTTAGGTACGTTTTGGAAAAGCTTTACTATGGTGGAGCCAGGTTTAAAGGTGACTGGCGTTTGCCCTTTCTCTTTGAAGTAGGCTTCATCTTTAAATGTGATATAAACAGCCACTTTGTCGTAGTTGGTAAATGACACCTGCTTTTTTCGCAACCCGAAAAAAGTACGCAGCGTTTCAGTTTTTACCGACTCACCCCGTCGATAAAACACCACATCTTCAAAGTCTTCGAAGCTAACCGCAAGGCGCACTTTAAACAGCGACTCTTCGTTTAATGCTGCTTCTAAATCTTCGTTTGTGACTTTTTCAAAATTGGCTGCGTTTAATAGATTGGCAAACGCACTCGAAAACGCCTTTTGGCTTTGCTTTCTCGTAGCTTCACTTGAAGGTGTAAGATCGCGGGTGTCTTTGTTTGGATCAAAGTCGTTATAGCTATCTTTCAGATCCTCAAGTTGCTCATGATATTGATAGTGTATGCGATTAACGAGCAATGTTGAGAGCGTACGAAAAAGAGTCCTCTCTTGCACAATTACGTTTTCACACAATCTACTAACATCATGTTTGCGAAATGGGATAAAGCGTTCTAATGGCATCGAGTGGTCTTATTAGTTCGTATGTTTCTTGTTAGATGGAAATAGTTACCGTACTGTAACAATGAAAACAACCACTTATAGATAAATTAAGTCTAATTGATAATGCCTTAGACATAGGCTTCGCCTAATGTCTAAACGACATAAATGTTAAATATAGTTAACATAGACTACACTAATTCTTAATTATACTTGTAAGTTTCGGAGACGTTATGTTCGTATCAAGTTCTCGATACAATAATGACATTTCGGCTCTTAGGGACGAGAGCCAAGGCTTGCTTGGTACGCTGGATGCGTTCAAAAACACAATGGCCTATGCCATTTATAGTACCGGTGGACAGTGCACATTTGCCTCTCCCGTATTACTTTCCATTTTGGATTACCCAAATTCAACCGCAACGTCGTTTTCCCATGCGGCAATGCGCGTTGAAGGTGTTGAACCTGAGTCACAGTACAAATCGTTTTGGCAACACTTGGTCAATGGCGGCAGCTTTAGCGACACGGTTGCAAGAAAATCGGCGTTAGGTGAAACGAAGTGGCTTAAGGCAAGCTACGTAGCGGTGAATAAGCATGGCGTTACAGAAATTCATGCCATTTACCACGATATCACTGAACATGAAAACGCCTATTTTGCCGGTAAAGCAGTGACTGACGCACTAAACAAGTCGATGGCGGTGATTGAGTTTCATCCTGATGGAACAATTATCACGGCAAATGAGAATTTTACTGCAACAGTGAAATACAGTTTGGCCGACATTCAAGGTAAACACCATCGCATGTTCTGTCGCGATAAGTTTTATCAAGAAAATCCTAATTTTTGGGATAACCTTGCCCGCGGTAATTTCTCTTCAGGCCAGTTTGAGCGTGTAGATGCGCACGGTAACGCATTGTGGTTGGAAGCAACGTACAACCCCGTGTTTGACGCTTCGGGCCGAGTAGTAAAAGTTATTAAATTTGCATCTAACATTACCGATGCAATTAACGAAAAGAATGCAATCGCACAGGCGGCGGAACTCGCAGTATCAACGGCAGAAGAGACGTCTCAAATTGCCCATGAAGGTGCCTCGTCACTTCAACGAAGCGTTGAGATTTTCAATACAGCCATGTTAGAAGTTGAGCAAACCAATCAACTTATGCACGAACTGAGTGAGCAATCGCTAAAAATTGAAACCATTGTGACAACGATTAGTGGCATTGCTGAGCAAACCAACCTTTTAGCACTAAATGCCGCTATTGAAGCTGCACGTGCAGGCGATCAAGGTAGAGGATTTGCTGTAGTAGCAGATGAAGTGAGGCAGCTAGCGCAACGTACCAGCGATTCGACTGTGGAGATTGAAAGTGTAGTGGCAGAGAACAGAAAGCTTGCTGACAAATCCACGAAGAAAATGGCAGGCGTTAAAGACAGTGTTGACCAAAATAGTCAACAGATTGCGCAAGTGCAAAGCATTATTGATGAAATTCAAAAAGGCGCATTGAATGTATCTGAAACTGTATCAGGTATTCTACGCTAGCAGTCATGTTAAATTAGTAAAAAGGGCTGTTGTATCATCAACAGCCCTTTTTTAATCCGCTTTTTCACACAAACGATTTTTCGCGTACGCATACGTACAAGCCTAGCACCGTTTAATTGTAGGGGTTATTTTGCGTGCACCACGCTAGCAATCTGCTTCTGTTGAATATTGAGGTACTTCTTGATGCTGTCCCCGTTCTTGCCATATTGATCAACAAACGCAGCGACAGATAGTCCGTTACACGTCATGTCCTGTGCTACGTACTTTTTATCTAGTGCAGATTCTTTAATTTGTTCATGAAGCTTCCACCTGTTCCCGGTAGCGGCAGCAACGCAAAGGTTAGAGGTGACCGAATCGTCGGTAGGCTTAAATTCTACAGAAGCTAAAGCACTTCCGGTGAACACAGAGGTAAGAGCAACAATAGCGATAGCAGTAATACGTGATTTCATAGCATGATTTCCTTATTGGGACGAAGTTACGTTGTTGTGGCGTTACGCCTTGGCCACACTCATATTCACTATTACAATCACTGCGCCAACTTTATAAAAACATTTAAATTCAGATGCTTAACTTTAAATACAGAAATAAGGACTCGCTAGAACGGTAAACGAAATACGACCTTTCAAGATAATTCGCCAAATAGTAGTATTTTTGACCACTGCGTTCTATCTGAGCCTATCGTCGTCTAAAATTTCGTTTTATTAAGTGATAAAACACACTGCTTACCTTATTTGGCTTAAATAAAAAATTGTCTTAGCTTACAATGCGCTGATGACTTATCCCGTTCCAGCTAAACAGGTTGAAACCCTGTACGAAATTAAGAAAAGCAAATTCATTGCTTGTGCCGGCTTTGCAAATTCTCGTGAAAGTGCAATGGCGCTTTTAGATAGTGTGAAACAACGGTATCCCGACGCCAGACACCATTGCTGGGCTTATGTTTTTGGCAACCCTAACTCGCCAAGTAGCGCGGCGATGGCTGATGACGGCGAGCCTAGCGGCACTGCCGGTAAACCCATATTAAATGTACTCCAGCACAAAGATATCGGCGACATCATGATTATTGTCACGCGTTATTTTGGCGGAATTAAATTGGGTGCGGGGGGATTGGTAAGGGCTTACTCGGCTGCAGCACAGCAAGCCGTAGATGCTCTTGAGGTAAGACAAGAGATAAAGCTGGAAGCGCTTAGCGTAGACATCGATTTCAAACACGAGCAGTTTGTACGTCACTTGGTAGAGCAAGCTCAAGGTAAAATTGCGAACTGTAACTATGGAAGCAGTGTGGTAATAAATGTTGAGCTACCTTTAGATGCACTGGAAGACTTTAAAAAGCAGATGGCCCCCATTGCTTTTTCAGTGTCAGTTGAAAACGAGTAAGCCCTAGAAAACAATAAGCAAGCGATAAAATTAGGGCTAGCTTTTGATGGTTTCTATATGTAAATAAAAAAGGCTCTGAAAACCACCAGAGCCTTACCTTTTAATCACACATAACTAGGGCCTGTTAACCTTATCCTTTAAAGGTGCCTCGAATGGGGTAGTTGTTATCTGGGTTACGTATAAACTCCAAGCCTGATACAAGTTGCTCTAAGTCAGGGCGCACAAACGGCGCGTTTGCTATTTCAGCAATATGAATGTCGTTTTTTTCATTCACTACAAATAGCGCAGGTTCAGCAAAATTGTGGTCGGTTTCTTTATCTGAACGCGGCTTGGAGATGTATAGCCCAAGTTTTTCCATATCTTCTTGCGAGAGACCGTAAGCAATAGGGAACGTAATCGACAGGTCGTCTAGATGCTCATCGAGCTGTGCTTTGCTGTCACCACTTACAGCCACCAAATCAATATTGAGCTCACGTAGACGACCTTTATAATCTTCTAATTTGTTCAGGAATTTAGTACATATTGGGCAGTGTTTACCGCGATAAACGACCACCATTTTCCAATCACATCCCTCTTCTTTATTGGTAAGCGACACCGTTTCCCCTGTGGATAGGGTTGCTGAGACATCGGGAAATGTCGTTGCTGGATGCATTTTTTGCGTATACATAAAAACTCCTTAAAGTCGGTTTAATCCTTCAAAGTACAAGCGAGATCGCGATAAACTGCTTTGTACAGATACACATCAAAGTAAAATTCTATACGTTGTACCCAACTTTCAGATCGTTTATTTGAACAATTGTTCAAATTTTTATTATCTTTCCTCTCGCGTTTTCTATACCAGCGACAGACACAAAAAAAGCAGCTCAATTGAGCTGCTTT
>NZ_JACSOE010000041.1:0-40374 GCF_014349115.1 Alteromonas sp. BZK5
CACTTAGCTTCAGAAGAGTCAATTTTGTAGAAAGAACCCGCCATGTCAGTGTGGAAGCGTACGTCATCAAAAAGGAAAAACTCTGGCTCTGGGCCGAAGAAACACGTGTCACCGATGCCAGTTGATTTTAGGAATTCTTCTGCACGACGAGCAACTGAACGTGGGTCACGCTCATAACCTTCCATTGTTGAAGGTTCAACGATGTCACAACGGATATTTACTTGTGTTTCCTCAGCGAAAGGGTCAACTACGCAGCTTGTTGCGTCTGGAAGAAGAACCATGTCTGATTCGTTGATGCCTTTCCAGCCAGCGATTGAAGAACCGTCGAACATTTTACCTTCTTCGAAAAACTCTTCATCAACTAGGCCCGCAGGGATAGATACGTGTTGTTCTTTACCTTTTGTATCGGTAAAACGTAAATCTACAAACTTCGCTTCACTTTCTTTAATCAGCTCTAATGCCTTTTCTACTGACATCGTGTCCTCCAGGTTTAATGTAAAAATGCGGAATGATCAGCTTCACTCCAACAGTGGCAAAAGTGAAAGCGATTATCATGCCATCTATATGTCTACCGATTTCAGTGGCATAGACGGACATCTATCACTTCCGCTTGGATTAAATTGCATCATATTGGTGCAATGTTGCACCAATATGGCGTTTCATGCTCATTTGCACGTCAATCAGCCTAGATTACTTTGTAGCGTATAGCTACCAAATATGATTAATTAGGTGCAACGGGGCTGGTTATTTGTTGAACAAGTGTTTAAAAACCAATAAAACTCGTTTCCATCAAAAAAAGATGCGCAAACGTCGTGGTTTTTCTGTACAATCCGCGCAAATTTTTCTATCTGCATTTTTTTGCAACAAATCTAACGCATACTCCTTTCCACTGAATTGAAGTAGACGTTGATTTACACAGGCTCTATATAAGCATGAATACCACTGATATTAATAAATTGCGTAACATCGCAATCATCGCCCACGTTGACCACGGTAAGACCACCCTGGTAGACAAACTGTTACAGCAGTCTGGCACCCTTGAATCTCGAGGCGAGCAAGAAGAGCGCGTAATGGACTCGAACGACATCGAGAAAGAACGTGGCATTACCATCCTAGCTAAGAACACAGCGATTAACTGGAACGACTACCGTATCAACATCGTAGACACTCCAGGACACGCTGACTTCGGTGGTGAAGTAGAGCGTGTAATGTCGATGGCTGACTCTGTACTTCTACTTGTAGATGCACAAGAAGGCCCGATGCCACAAACCCGTTTCGTTACGCAAAAGGCATTTGCTCAAGGTCTTAAGCCAATTGTTGTTATTAACAAAATCGACAAGCCTGGTGCGCGTCCTGATTGGGTTATGGATCAAGTTTTCGACCTATTCGACAACCTAGGTGCAACTGACGAACAGCTAGATTTCCAAGTTGTTTATGCGTCTGCACTTAACGGTTGGGCATCACTAGATGCAGATACTAAAGAAGACGATATGACGGCATTGTTCCAAACTATCGTTGACCAGGTTTCTCCTCCTGATGCAGATATCGACGGCGCATTCCAAATGCAGATTTCTCAGCTTGACTACAACTCATACGTGGGTGTAATAGGCGTAGGTCGTGTTAAGCGTGGTTCTGTTAAGCCAAACCAACAAGTAACGGTTGTTACTGCAGATGGCAAAAAGCGCAACGGCAAAGTTGGCTTAGTTTACGGCTACCTTGGCCTTGCTCGTCACGAAGTTGAATCTGCTCACGCGGGCGACATCATTGCAATCACAGGTCTTGGCGAACTTAAGATCTCTGACACCATTTGTGACATCAACACTGTAGAAGCACTTCCTCCACTTACGGTTGACGAGCCTACAGTAACCATGACGTTCCAGGTAAACACCTCGCCGTTTGCAGGTAAAGAAGGTAAGTATGTAACGTCACGCAACATTCTAGAGCGTCTTAAAGACGAACTAGTACACAACGTTGCACTGCGCGTTGAAGAAATGCCTGATCCGGACAAGTTCCGTGTATCTGGTCGTGGTGAACTTCACCTAGGTATTCTTATCGAAAACATGCGTCGTGAAGGTTACGAGCTTGCAGTGTCACGTCCAGAAGTAATTCTGAAAGAAGTTGACGGCGCAACGCAAGAACCATACGAAACCTTGACTATTGACTGTGAAGAACAGCACCAGGGTTCAATCATGGAACAGCTTGGTCTGCGAAAAGCAGAAATGACTGACATGTCTCCAGATGGTAAAGGTCGTGTACGTATCGACTTTATCATTCCAAGCCGTGGCCTAATTGGTTTCCAAACAGAGTTCATGACGTTAACGTCGGGTTCTGGCTTGCTATATCACACGTTCGATCACTATGGTCCGTACAAAGGCGGTATCATTGGTAAGCGTAAGAATGGTGTACTGATCGCTAATGCAAACGGTAAAGCACTAACTAACGCCCTGTTTAACCTTCAAGAACGCGGTCGCTTATTCATCGGTCACGGTGTTGAAGTGTACGAAGGTATGGTTATCGGTATTCACAGCCGTGACAACGACCTTACTGTAAACGCCCTTAAAGGTAAGCAGCTTACTAACGTTCGTGCATCGGGAACTGATGAAGCGCAAACACTTGTTCCGCCTATCAGAATGTCACTTGAGCAAGCGCTTGAGTTCATCGATGACGACGAACTAGTAGAAGTAACGCCTGAATCTATCCGTATTCGTAAGAAGCTTCTTACAGAAAACGAGCGTAAGCGTGCATCACGTGCACCTAAGTCTTAATAGCTTCTAAGACTTACATTGATTTTGAAAATGCCAGCGTCAGCTGGCATTTTTTTTCCATTTTGCCGATGAGTTTAGCCTGCAATCTTTCAAATCGTGTCTCAACTTACACCCCGTCACTTCCCATCAATAAAGCTGCTTTCTAGCATTATCTCTAAAACGTTAGAAAAGGTTTAAATATCGACCAAAGGTTAGTGGTCAAAAGCGTTCAGAGACTCTATGCTTGAAAACTCCAGTCCGCATAGGTCAATACCCAGCGAGCATTAATCTATGCGGATTGGTACAATAGGCAGACGCCTTAACACGTGAGCTAAGTCGTTGTAATATTTACGGCTAATGACCTAACAAAAAGGGGAAGGGTAGTGTTTTCTGTAGCAGTAGTTGAAGATGACCCCATCACGCTTGACCTTATCACTGACGCGTTGGAAACGCAGTTAGACGCTACCGTGTATCCATTTACACGTAGTAAATTTGCAAGGGATTTTTTGCTGCAACAAACCGCGGAATCTATCAGCTTGATCATCAGTGACCAGGTAATGCCGGATTATGATGGACTAAGTCTTCTAAAAACCTGCCAGTCTTCGGGTTTGAACGTTCCATTTTTACTCATTACTGCCGACCCTAACAAAGAGTTAGTGATAGAAGCGCGTAAACTTCAGGTTACCGGTTTTCTTGCTAAGCCACTCAATATGGAAGAGCTAGTTCAAAAATCGAGAGAGGCGGTGTCGCAGGCCAACTAAGCCTGTAGGTTGTTTTTCATTTTATGTATCGCACGGTGAAGGTGTGCATGCGGGCCAAAAATCTACTTCGTGGTTAACGGTGGCAACGTAAAACAGATTAGGACAGCAAAGCGCAATTTACCTTTGGCTTTAACGTGTTAATTTATCTCTATTAAAGTACATTTCGATATAGAAAATTCGGGTTAATTCATCTCACGCCCCTAGTTTATGAGGCGCTAAAATTCTACACTGTTGGCATAAGTTTTTATGCAACAGGATGTAATGTGAGCGCCTTATTCGATAATACCCCTCCCAGAAAAGACACGTTTTCGTTTAAATGGCAAAAGTACAAAGGGAAAGACATCATTCCTGCGTGGGTTGCCGATACTGAGTTTCGTTGCGCGCAGCCAATTCTAGACGCCATTTCGGGTCAGGTTGAGCATGGCAACATGGGTTACATACTGCCTGCACATCACGAAGGCGCTATTCAGGCTGTAGTGAGATGGCTTAAAGATAAGCATAATTGGGAAATTCAACCCGAGTGGCTAGTGTGGACACCAGGCGTTGTGCCAGCGTTTAACGTAGCGTGTAAAGCCTATTGTGAACCCGGTGATAAAGTACTTATTCAAACACCTAATTATCCGCCTCTACTGGCTGCCCCAAAACTAAATGGTCTCGAACGGGTAGATATAGGCACGGTAGTGCAAAATGACGACGGCACAAGTTCTGAAACTATCTCAAGTGTTGAAGGTGCGCGCTATACGTTAGATTTTGAAGCATTAGAAAGAGAAGCGGCTGATCCTAAATGTAAGCTGTTTATTCTTTGTAACCCAATGAACCCGGTAGGTTCGGTGCTTACTAAAGCTGAATTAGATCGCATTGCTGAGATCTGTAACGCGAACAACGTTAAGCTATGTTCTGATGAAATTCACTGCGACCTTATTCTAGAAGAAGGCAAGCAGCACATACCGGCGGGCCGCGAGTCCAACCTTGCTGAAAATAGCGTTACGCTAATGGCTGCCAGTAAAACATTTAATATTGCTGGTTTGGGAACGTCTTTTGCCATCATCCCTAATCGCCAACTGCGTCAGGCATTTACCAACGCCGCAGCGGGCATCGTACCTTGGGTTACTGTATTGGGCTTAGCGGCTACAGAGGCAGCATTCACTCAATGTGACGAGTGGCATCAGCAGCAACTCACCTACTTGCGTGAAAACAGAGATATGGTGTTTAACACAGTAAACAACATTGACGGGCTTAAAATGCTCAAAGCCGATGCGACGTTCCTTGCGTGGGTAGACGCCAGTGGACTAGGTGTAGAGAACGTCCAGCAGTGGGCCGAAGAAAAAGGCGTAGGCCCGTCACCAGGCATCGATTTTCACAAGGCGGATCATTTCAGAATTAACTTTGGCTGCAGCAAAGCGATGCTCCAGGATATTCTGCAACGCCTCGCCAGCTAAAAATTGGGGGCAGAGTCTGAGGGATCCCCTCGAATTTAACTTCATGTGCCTGCGGCCCAGGCGGCGTCAACTGTGGAGCTGTACCATTTGAGTGCAGCTTTCCACTGTCGCATAGTAAATCGTATTCGGCAAGCGACAGCCCTGAGTCCAAGGTAATGGAATGACAGTACTTTTCTGGTTTCTGTATTGGCTTGGAAGCGCCGATGTCTATTCGATGAGACGAGTACCATACCCAGTAATATAGCAACGACATGTTTCGATAAGCGTCGGTGAGGCGCCAGTGATGTCGCTAATAGCCACGGGTCTGTTGCTCCTAGCGCCCTAACTTCTCTGCCCCCATTTTTGAAGCTAGCTAAATACGCCGATTAGTTTATACAGGCCTAAACCAATCACAGTACCCACTACTAGAAAGCCTGCCAGGTTACTTTTCCATGTGTTTCTAAATTCACCCAGTGCGGTGCTTTTATTCATAACGACCAATAGAAATATGGCAATAATTGGCAGTAAAAGAGCATTAGTCGCTTGAGCAAACAAAATGGCGGGTAAGGGCTTAAAGCCAAGTGCTGCAACGCTAACACCCACTACAATGATGATAAACCATACCGCCTTAAAGCTCTTGCTTTGCATATCGTCAGAAAGTCCAAGCGCTCCTGTTACCGCATAAGCGGCAGCTAGCGGCGCAGTGATAGCACTGGTTAAGCCTGCGGCGAATAACCCTAGTGCAAAGAACCACTGAGCTTTGTCACCTAAAACCGGTTTAAGCTGTTCGCCCATGTTCGAAGCGTCCATAGTGGCCGCTTGATTGAAGAACGCCATCATTGCTGTTGCCATTACGATAAGCGTAATAAGCCCACCCATACTAATAGCTCTAGCAGACTGGTTTCGGCACGCGACGACCGCTTCTTGTTTATCTTGGCCTTTCGATGATTTTGCAACTAGGCTAGCGTGAAGAAACAAGTTATAAGGCACGATGGTGGTACCAATAAGCGCCAGCACCGTGGTAATGGCGTCAGCGTCTAGTCGCGGAGACATTAACTGACTAAACATCGCGGCGATATCAGGTTTGGCTACCAACAGCGTGATAAGAAATACGCCAGCCATAATAAAGACGAGATAAACCAGTACTGTCTCTATCCACTTGTAGCTGCCAGACCAGAGTAAAACTATAGCAATCGTGCCCAAAATACTGGCCCAGGGGCAAATGCCTATACTGATAAATGCGTCTAGCCCGATTGCAGCGCCGGTTAGGTTGCCCGACTCATAGGCTGCGTTGCCAATGCCGATAGCACTGACAATAAGCACGATAAAAAGATTCTTTAGCCATGGCTTGTAAGCCATATTTTTCATTGCACTGGCTAGGCCTTGGCCGCTGGCCACACCTAAACGCGCAGCCATGTCTTGCAATACTATGGTTGCGAATATGGAGAAAAGGAGCGCCCATACAAGGTGAAAGCCAAAGTTTGCACCTGCCAGGCTTGCCGTAGTTACTGTTCCAGGGCCAATAAAGGCGGCCGCGATGATGTATCCTGATTTATCTTTTGCCATTGCAACGACTCTTAGTTAAGTTTTGCTATCATGACAATAGGTAGGCGAGCACGCAACAGTACCGCTAAACCAATACAGTAACAGATTGGTTTTAAACCTATTGTCGCGTACCCAGTGTAGAAGTTTGTTGTTTACTCTCTAACTTATTTCCCATTATTTTGGGTAGATATAAGGTTACAAAACATGCCCTCTACAAAGTGGCCGCGCAGACTACCGTTTCATAAAAGAGAACGCAAATTAAAATAGGATGGTAATGGTGAAAGATGGGTTTCCAATAAACACAATCAGCGATATTGTTTCGCTTCCCAGTTTCGAAAATGTGCTTCCGGATGCTTATTACGTAGATGGAATGATCTTTGCCGTTGCCTCCGCACCAGAAATTCCCATGCCCGAACAGTGGATGCCGTGGCTCATACAGTCTAGTGACAGCCACCTTGTAGACAAAGATGTAGATAAGCTTGCTGATACATTAATGAATGGCCTGCGGGCGCATTTGGATTTTATGCGTCAGGAAAAGTCGCCCATGCCTAGTGAATTAACCGTTGCGATAGAGGAGCAAGGAACGACGAGGCCTTCAAAAGAGCTCGAAAGCTGGCTAAATGGGCTTTTACACGTGCACAAGCAATTAGAACCTGTGTGGCAAAATGCGTGGAACCATTGGGAAAAGCATTTAGAAAAAAATAAGGCGAACAAGAAAGACTGTGACGATAACGAGCCTGAGAAAACAGAACCTGCAGAAGCTCGTTTGTCTCGATGTTTAAAGCTTTTCTCAACGCTTGCTAATATTGAATTAGCCTTGTCTTACAGAAACGACAAGCAAGCTGCTCAGCTTGAAAGTAATATAAACTTGCTTGCTAAACAGCTTCCTTCGGTGCTGGCAGATTACACTAAGTTGTCAGGGGAGCTAGCAGGCGCCTTACCCAATCAATTTGAAACCTTTAACAAAGTAACCTAGGGCAAATTTGATAACTGGGAGCTGTAGGAGAAGCAAAAAACAAAAAAACGCTAATTCAAAATTAGCGCTGTCTTTGTTGTTGATGCCGTTGATTCAACGTGTGTTTAAGCGAAGCGGTATAGCTGTCTAGTTCAAGTTTCGCCTTTTCGTATTGCTCGTTAAGAAGCCGTGAAGCAGGCTCCCTCATAAGCGCCTTAAAGGTAATGTCTGTCTGTTTGAGCAAATACTTGAGGTGTTGATTACTGTCATCCATGTATAGCATTCCGATAAAAACAATTTGTTAAACCCGAGAAACAGCAGGTTCTGGGCGACTATGTGCAATGCTTACAACACTCTCAACAACAAGCTTAAAATTACTTCTTACACTACACAGCAGTACTGGTTCCTTGAGTACTGACTTTTCAATAACTTTGTACGTGCGCCTTTACTATTTAGTTTGGCTTACACTTTTATAAAGGTTTTACCACAGCCAAGCAAACGATGGCGAGAATGATAAGCACCGGCGCTTCATTTAAAAAGCGATAAAAGCGCGGAGAGTGTCTATTTTCGTCGCGTGCAAATTGCTTCATTAACTTAAACAAATAGAAGTGATAGCCGTAAATAGCAAGAAGCAGCAGCAACTTTATATGAAGCCACCCCGACATTTTAAACCAAGTTCCACCATAGCTTACAATAAGCGCAACGCCGAATGCCAGAGTTAACAAGGCGAATGGAGTAACAAAGAACCACAGGCGGCGCTCCATGACCTTAAATTCGTCTTTTACCACTTGAGATTTCGTTGTCGCGTGATAAACGAAAAGTCGCGGTAAATAGAAAAGTCCTGCCATCCAAGCCAGCATGAAAAAGATGTGCAGCGCTTTAAACCATAAAATGTACATACTAATAATGAGCCTTTTGTAAGAAGCTTTGTAAAATATTCCACGTTACTACGCCAATAATATCGTTTAGCTCCTGATCGTAAATATAAACTGCGCCAGAGCGCGAGTTTTTAAGGTGTTCGTATACTTCGTGCAGTGTAGATTGCGCGCTAATACCTTCCATTTCGTAATAGTTTAACGCTGTTGCATCGTGTTCCAAACTCACATTGTATTGGACCAGCTTATACTGCACATCTATTTCAAATTTTAACTTCTGAATGACAATTTTTGTTGGATCGCTTTCTAAGTAGTTAATTAACGCTTGCTCTGGCGCATCGTGAAATAGCTTGTACTCAGTATTCATCGCTGCAAGTACGCCCGTTTTCTCAAGTGCTTCACGAATAGACGAGATAGCGTAAGGGAGATTTTGATAATCAAGCTGGCGTATGAAAATAGAGCGGTTGCCAAAGAACTGTGTAGAAGTCACGTAAGCAGGCACAATTACCAACATGGCTGGTAGAATAATTTGTGGGCTGTACGATAGCTCCATAACCGCGGAAAGCGCTGCAAGAGGCGCGTGTAATACAGCGGTCAACATGCCTGCTATACCTAACAGGGCGAAGCTGTTGGTAAATTCGGGAACGTCAATAAAGTACGACAGTGGCAATAAAAGTACGGCGCCAGCGAGCATGCCAATAACCATCACAGGGCCAATGATTCCTCCTGGAATACCGAGGCCAATAGCAAATACCGCCAAGATAACTTTAAACACTAAAGTAGAAACCAACAGCAGCGCGCCGGGGGAGCTATCAAATAAGTGCTCAACATCGATAAAGTTAGCGCCAAGGGCTTCAGGTATAAACATACCAATGGTACCGGTAATTAGCGCAGCAAGTATTAAACGCCACACCATGGAAACCGGCCTGAACCACGTCATCACCCGCATAAGCTGGCTATTGAATAAAACGGCCAGCATGCCTAACAGAATGCCTAGCAGCACCAAGTAAAAATACATCCACTGGCTAAATGCATTAAACGATAAAAACGAAAGCTCGTTTACTTCCCCAAATACAATACGAGTGAGCACCGAGCCACAGGCAGCAGCCAGCATGACAGGAACAAAAATATGTATTTTGTATTCTCTAAGTACCACTTCCATCACGAATATTACGGCAGCAAACGGTGTGTTGAATGATGCCGAGATCCCGGCCGCAATGCCGCACCCTGCAAGTATTCGAATACTGTTGTAAGGCAAGCGAAGCCATTGCCCTAAGAAACTACTGCCTGACGCGCCTAAATGAACGGAAGGGCCTTCTCGACCAACAACGAAACCGCCGGCCAGGGCTAGCATGCCCCCAAAGAACTGGTTAATGGTGGTTCTAAATGGAATATGACCGTAATAGTACTTCACTCGATGAATAACAAAGGGAATACCTAAACGGTAGTGCTTGAAGCCCGTAAGAAAGGCGATAAATAGAATTAATCCTACACTGGTAATTGGCATGATAAGCCAAACCAACCAGTCATAGGTAAGCACCGACTTAAGCGACGAAACGCCTGTTTCTTGTAGCCATTCTACGCACAGCCGAAACAGTATGATGATAAGCGCCGCGCAGGTTCCCCCTACAATGCCCAGCATGCACAACTGAATGGATGTGCGTGGATGAGCTACTTCCTCTCTTAAAGCCTGCAAGCGCATGTTGTGGTACAGTAGATTAACGTAAAAAGAAGCTTACCATAAACACCTAAAATTCATAATGTTTAGAGCGCCTTAGCGCACGGTGTTTTTTGTTGATGTAGATATCATGACGACAGATCAGTTAAAAGAAGTTTTAGGCAACTACAAGTGGACACTGTTAGTGGCGCTTATTATGTTTGCCATGGTTGGGTTCGGCTATAAGCTAGCGCGAATTATTGACGAAGGCGACAGCAAGAAAGTACAGGCTCAGAAAGAAACTATTGCTATTTTGTCTGAAGAAAACCATGCGCTTACTATCAAAGTGAATCAGCTGGAAGTCGCCATGGAGCTTGCCACGCTCGAGACGGAGAGCATTACCAATACATTAGGCGAACAGAAAAAAGAAATTGAGGCGCAACAAGAACTATTGAGTTTCTATGAACGCGTCGTGGCGCCTGAGAAAACCGACGAAGGTTTTGCCATTGAAGGGGTAGAGATTTTTAAGTTGAGTGACAATACCTATCAACTTAGGTTGGTTCTGCTGCAGTCTAAACAGCAAAAAGCAGTAATAAATGGCAGTTTAGATATTGCCGTAGTCGGTCAGCGAAACGGTGAAGCGATCACGTTGAAATCGGGCGAATCGAGCCTGCTGGCAGAAGATATCAAATACCGCTTTCGCTTTTTCCAAGCCGTGAACGCAACTCTCACTATCGAGGAAGATATAAACCCCGAATCCATTAGTTTTTCTACAACGGTCTATCAATACAAAACCCGTAAAGGCAACTATGAGATAAGCGTGCCGTGGAATGAAGCGCTTTCTGTCGAAATAGAGTAATCGCTGTGGGACAGCGCTACCCAATCCGTTAATTCAACCTTTTAACGCATAGAAAGCTTTATTCAAACAAATACCAGTAGCCATAACCCACAAGAAACGCAGGAATAGCAGAGTACACTGTGGCAATAAGCGCTGCTTTGGGTGAGAGCGCAATGGCGGGAAACAACGCGTCGCCGTCATTACTTATTGCATTGCCAAGTTGTGCTGAAAATGGAACTGCGCCATTAAGGTATAAGCTGGTTACCAATATCTGCGGACCGCAGCCAGGTAAGAACCCGATGATGATCGCCAAGCCAACTAAGCCGGGACCCATTGATTGAAGCAGCCCTGCTATGTCTAGCCCAAACCAGACAACAGACAGCTCAAACATAAGAAAAGCGAGCACTACCCATGCCAATACAAACTGGGTGTCTAATGCGGCTTTCTCTTGCCATTTAGGCGGAGGCGGAATTAAATCCTCTTTCGTAATCGAAGCGTATCCGCTTCCCGAACCACACAAAGACCATAGTCCAAGGCTCGAAATACATAACGCGGCACCAATCAGCGTTAGTGTACTTTCACTGATAGCGAGGTAACTGTGTACGGGAAGTTGAAAGGCCAAACCAAGCGCAATCGCCAACGAGGGTAAGCTCGCAATCATCCAGAATACTTTAGAAAGTGATATGGCTTTGTGGTTTACTGTTTTGGGTTTATCACAGTTTTGCGATTGTTGGAGCGCACCATCGGCTTCAGGAGCCTGGTAATTATGAAATTTATTGACCACTAGCCCCGTCATTGCACCCACCGTGACGCTGACGGCCATTACGGTTAAGGCATCTAACGGTGCTTGGGCGAGTAACAGAAATGCGGCATCGCCCATAGTGCTGGTTAGCACTGCTACCACAGCTCCAAAGCTTGTCACACCTCGTGTGTACTGAGTGACAACGATAATAGCACCGCCGCAGCCTGGCAGAGCACCAAGTAGGGCAGATAATCCTACCTCATGTACAGGGTGCGCTTTCATATAATTACCAATGGCTTCGGCCGAAACGCGTAACGTGGCGACGTAATAAAGCGCAAGCGATGCATATACAAACGCTGCCACTTGAAAAAATGCATCTGACAACACCGATAAGGTAACCGCACGGGTGCTGTTATAAGTAAGAAGAATGGCTATAAACAGCGGCATCAACAGCCGCTTATTGGTTAAGTGAGGAAAAAAAACGTTTCTTAATAGGGCGCTAGTAAAAGAAGGTAAGTACTTATACCGGACCATCGCCTTAGCGCTTTTTGATGTGTGAGACGCCGTATCCATTACAACTACACCCTCGACCTACTGTTATCCTTGTTTAAGGCGTGCCTAGTTAAGCACGCCTAGTTTTCGCAACGCCTTAGCTCGAAAGCGTAACTGTGCCTTTCATGATGCCGATGTGACCAGGGAACGAGCAGAAAAACATGTATTCTACATCTTTGCTTAACCCTTCAACAGAAAAGGTCGTAGAAGTCTGTTCACCGCCGCCAATAATGTCAGTCGCGCCAATTACACGCTCATCGTCTGGCTTAACGTAATTGTTGTCTAAACCCGCACTCATACCGTCTGTTGCCACTGCTTGTCCGTTGGCTTTTGTTGTCATCACCCAGTTATGGCCCATGGCTTGTTTAGGTAACTGACCTGTGTGCTTCAAAGTCACGGTAAACTCGCTACAACTCGCCGGGATAACAACGTTCGACGTATTGAATTGCATGGCGTCGTTTGATTCCACAGTCACTTCGCATTCGTTAGCAAATGCACCAGAGGCCATAAGAAAAAGGGCTGTGCCACCAAGTAACTTCTTGATCATAAATAATGTCCTTTGAATTTTGGTTAACTTCACCTATCGGTGGAATTGGAAGATTCAATTTTCTTTACGAAAAAGAATAGCACTGGATCATTGTAAATGCTAACGATTATCATTTATATTGATTGGTATATAAAGAAAGCGCTTTTATGTACATCGAGCTTTTTTGTTTTTTCACGCACAAGGGATGCACATGTCTTCGATACGAAATGCAGTTCAACACGTTCGATTTGGATACAACGACAATGAGCTGAACTCAACGCTTTTAAGAAACTATCTCGATGGCGTAACTTTCGTTGCCAACTTATTGCCAAGTGATAGAGACAAATTTTCTATCTATAAAAATGCGGTAGAGGTGCTTTATGAAACTCTGTGCGATCCGCAGGTCAGTCAGCAATGGCGGCATAGTTGTTTAGAGCATTTGTACAAGCCGTTACTTAAAGCTGAGCGCTACGCGTGTAACGAGAGTGATCGAATTGCGCTTGCGAGAATAAAAATAGACATGAACACCAGAGAGCCTGTTGATCTTTGATGTACAGCAAAGATCTGCAAGCGCTAGTGCACCATTTTTTATAATTCACTTACTAGGGCCTAGTTTTCTAATGCCACTAGCCCTAATAGGATTCTGATAAAAGCGTGGCAACCACGCCGAAAAACTAGCTATATCAACACAAGGATACGAGTCATGACAGCAACACGCACAGAACGCGACAGTATGGGCGAGCTACAGGTCCCCGAAAATGCACTCTACGGCGCGCAAACTCAGCGTGCCATTCAAAACTTCCCTGTAAGCGGGCAGCGCATGCCGGAAGCCTTCGTACGCGCGTTGATTACAGTAAAAAAGGCCGCAGCACAAGCCAACATGAAACTCAAAGTGCTGGATAAAGATCGCGGTCAAGCGATAGTTAAAGCCTGTGATGAGCTGTTGGCACTTGATGATGTGATGCAGCATTTTCCCGTTGATATATTTCAGACTGGTTCAGGCACCAGCACAAACATGAACGCCAACGAGGTCATTGCTCGCTTAGCCTCTCGGTATTCTAGCGAAGAGGTTCATCCGAATGATCATGTAAATTACGGGCAAAGTTCAAATGATGTGATCCCTACCACCATTCATGTTAGCGCGGCTATTGCATTGTCAAACGAGCTTATACCGGCCGTTGAAAGTTTAGTTCATACTATTGAAGTTAAAGCAAAGTCGGTAGCGCAATACTGTAAAACCGGACGCACTCATCTCATGGATGCGATGCCTGTAGGCATGGATCAAAGCTTACTGGCTTGGGCTTCTCAGCTTAAGCAGCAGATTAAAACCCTGCGCGCTGTGCAGCCAGCTATTCAAACCCTTGCCCAAGGAGGCACTGCGGTGGGAACAGGTGTAAACGCCCATGCGGATTTTGCTACGACATTTTCAGATGCGCTAGGTGAGCTGACCGACATTGCGTTTAAGCCCGCTGACAATTTCTTTGCATTGATTGGCTCTCAAGACACAGCAGTGACGCTTTCCGGTGCGACAAAAAGTTTAGCCGTCACCCTTATGAAAATTGCTAATGACTTGCGCTGGATGAATTCTGGGCCTTTGGCTGGTTTAGGTGAGATTGCGCTGCCTGCGCTACAGCCAGGTTCATCGATTATGCCCGGCAAGGTAAATCCGGTCATTCCAGAGGCAGTGGCGATGGCTTCAGCACAGGTGATAGGTAACGATACGGCGATTACTGTAGGTGGGCAGTCTGGGAATTTTGAGTTAAATGTAATGCTACCAATGATTGCCAGCAATTTGCTTTCAAGTCTGTCGCTAATGACCAACAGTGCGACGCTAATCGGCGAGCAGGCGATCGAGGGCTTTACTGTAAATCAAGATAACATTGAAGCTGCGCTTTACAGAAACCCCGTGCTCGTCACCGCGCTCAACCCTGTTATTGGCTATGCTAAAGCCGCAGAAATAGCAAAAACAGCCTACAAAGAAAACAAGCCTGTTATTGATGTGGCTGAAGCGATGACAGATATCCCTAGAGGCGAGCTAGAATCACTACTAGACCCGAAAAAACTTACCACACCTTAAGCGCTGTGAGAAAACGAAGATGATAAAAAGTGCGATCTGTGATCGCACTTTTTTTGTGGTGAAAGAGACGTTTGTATACAAACAGGGCGCACTAAAAACTCGCATGATTCACGCTTGATTAAAAACTGCTCTACGATTGGCACGTTCTTGGCTTGTTCTAGGGTTATTATCGGGGTAAAACGTGTTTTAACCGGTATACAGTTGCTGTATGCGAACGGGATTTTTGATACAGTGACGCAATAAATAAATTGTATAGCTGCGTAAGACAGCAACAGACACTAGCGCTAATAGGTTTTGCTTATTGTCATGGCTAATTGCTATGAGGAAAGTGACGCCTTTTCGGGAAGAAAAAATGACAGAAACTTGCTTTCGCATGAAGGGCACTACGCTCACCAGTATTGTGTTAGAAGTAATAGATTTTGAGCCAGACAATTTTGAAGCTCAGTTATCTCAGAAGGTCGCGAGCGCGCCGCAATTCTTTACCCGTTCCTCACTGATTTTACATTTGATAAAGCCTTTATCTGCTACAGAGTTCGAGCTGCTGGTGGCGCTATGTCGTCGACTGCAATTGCAGCCTATGGCTGTGAAAGGTGAGGTGGCAGAGCTGAAGCCTACCATCAATGATTTGGGGTTAGCCGATGTAAGCCAAAGCAAATTTACAGACAGCGCCCTTCGTTCGCACAAAGCGAATGGTAGTGAAAACAATAACGGAAGCGGCGAAAACCCGTCTCAAATCGCACAACAAGATCAAACCGTTTCAGCGCCGCCAAAAAGTGAACCGGCTCCTGCAGCCGCAACCACGCTCAAACCTGCCAAAGTAATTAACCGTCCGGTACGTTCTGGTCAGCAAGTCTATGCCGAAGGCGGAGACTTGGTGGTAACGGCTTCTGTAAGCGAGGGAGCTGAGCTGCTTGCCGATGGTAATATTCATGTTTACGGCACCCTGCGCGGCCGCGCGTTGGCAGGCGTAAAAGGCAATACGGGAGCCCGTGTATTTTGCCAGTCGTTAGACGCGGAACTTATTTCAATTGCAGGGCAATTCATTATGCACGAAACCGTAAAAGGTGAATGCTGGAAGAAACCTGCACAAGTATATTTAGAAGAAGAAACATTACGTATAGAGCCGTTGGCTTAATGCTTTGTACGCACTAATAGGAAAGAATAGATGGCAAAGATTATCGTAGTAACCTCAGGAAAAGGTGGTGTAGGCAAAACTACATCGAGTGCAGCAATAAGTACGGGACTTGCGTTAGCAGGCCATAAAACGGTAGTGATAGACTTCGATGTGGGCTTGCGAAACCTTGACCTTATCATGGGATGTGAACGCCGCGTTGTTTACGATTTTGTAAACGTCATTAATAAAGAAGCCTCACTTAAACAGGCGCTAATTAAAGACAAAAGAACGGAAAACCTTTTCATTCTTCCGGCATCACAAACTCGCGATAAAGACGCGCTTACCGTTGATGGTGTGCAGGCCGTATTAGACGAGCTTAAGAAAGACTTTGAGTTTATTATCTGCGATTCGCCAGCGGGGATTGAGCAAGGCGCACAGATGGCGTTGTATTTCGCTGATGAAGCCATTGTGGTTACTAACCCTGAAGTGTCGTCTGTTCGGGATTCAGATCGTATTTTGGGTATTCTCCAAAGTAAATCGATGCGCGCAGAAAAGGGCGAACCGGTTAAAGAACACCTTTTATTAACCCGTTACAACCCAAGTCGTGTTGAAAGTGCTGAAATGCTTAGCGTTGCAGACGTTGAAGAAATTTTGGCGATTCCACTATTGGGTGTTATTCCAGAATCTGAATCGGTGCTTAAAGCATCTAACCAAGGTCAGCCGGTTATTCTTGACGAAGAAGCTAATGCAGGACAAGCTTATGCTGACGCTGTAAAACGTCTGCTAGGCGAAACTGTTCCACATCGTTTCCTAGAAGCAGAGAAGAAAGGGTTCTTTAAGCGTCTGCTAGGAGGGAAGTAATGGGAATTTTCGACCTGCTCAAAAAGAAGCAAAAGCCAAGCACCGCAGCGGTCGCCAAAGAGCGGTTACAAATTATTGTTGCGCACGAACGTAAAAAGCGGACAGAGCCTGATTACTTGCCAATGATGCAGCAGGAAATTGTTCAGGTAATTCGCAAATACGTGACAATTGCTGACGATCAAGTATCAGTACAGCTAGACAATAACGATGATTGCAGCGTACTTGAACTGAACGTGACTTTGCCAGACAGCAATAATTAAGACTTAATCGCTTAATTAGTTATGGCTGCCTGTCAGCGTTCTTTCACCTTAGTCGCTCATTAGAGCTTCATCGACATCTAGTTGCTTGGAGGCCAGCGCGATTAAACGCTCATCAAGTGGAGGCGGAGAGATATCTACGCCTTCACTGAGTTTGGCGATAACGGCGTCAAGTACGTTAACCCTTGCTTGCCACTTAAACTCCCCGTTAATTACATGCCATGGCGCATAACGCGTGTGGGTGTGCTTGAACATGTCATTTGTAGCTTCTACGTAGGCGTTTCGCATCTTACGGTTATGCAAGTCTTCCTCGGTTAACTTCCAGCGCTTGAAAGGATTGTGCAGCCGCTCTTCAAATCGCTCGCGCTGCTCGCTTGACGAAATATGCATAAAGAGTTTGATAATACGAACCCCGCTGTCACTGAGCGTTTTCTCAAATGCGTTTATTTCTTCATAACCGCGCTGCCATACCTCTTCATCAACCAACTTATCTACTCTTTCTACAAGCACTCTTCCGTAGTGTGAGCGGTCAAATATTTTAAGTGTGCCAGGAGAGGGGATCTGTTGCCAAAAGCGATAGAGAAAGTGTTTGTCTTGGTCTTCTTTTGCGGGCTTTGCCACAGGAAATACACTCACGCCACGAGGGTCTAATTTCTCAGTAATACGCCTTATAGCGCCGCCTTTTCCTGACGCATCCCATCCTTCAAACACAATAAGTGCTCGTTTTTTCTGATGAAAGTAAGATTGCTGAACGTGAAAGAGTTTTTCTTGCTGTTGTACTAACGCGTCTTTGTATTCTTCTTTGCTCGTAAAGCGAGACTGTCCGAAATCGTCAAACAGCACTGGGGTAGAAGAAGGTAATTGGGAGTTGTCGGTTGTACTCATATGCCGCCCCTTTATTCGTGTATCGTCATTATTTTAGATACGTTGATCACACTGCTATTTTCTATCTGCTAGTGTTAACTAGTTTACTTAACTTTTCTATCTCAACGTGTCACTTAACAGAAACGCCGTTAATGTGCAGTAACTTGAATCGTTAAGTTTTGCCCCAATAATTGCTAACTATCCGCAAGTATTAGATAATTGCGACCAAGCACAAAGTGCGAAAGCACGAGGTTAATGTAGAGGTGGGTATGTCTGTAGAAACGGCGTTGCCAATTGAGTTTTCAGACGCTGCAGCAGCGAAAGTGAAAGCCCTTGTTTCAGAAGAAGAAAATCCTGATTTGAAATTACGTGTATACGTAACAGGTGGTGGTTGTTCTGGCTTCCAATATGGTTTCACGTTTGATGAGAAGGTGAACGAAGGCGATATGACCATTGAAAAAGACAGCGTAACTATGGTTGTCGACCCGATGAGCTTACAATACTTGGTCGGTGGCATTGTCGATTATGTAGATGGTCTGGAAGGTTCACGGTTTTTAGTTCAAAACCCAAATGCCACGACGACTTGTGGCTGTGGTGCAAGCTTTAGCGTTTAAGGGCTTGAGCTAAGCGCTACTACGCTTTTTAAGCATTGAACGCTCAGCTTTGAGCGCTTGATGTTAATACGATAGGCATACATCGCATCATTTTGTATGCCTGTCGGTTGTCTTGTTCTCAACACTTCCTTTTATTTTCAAATTCCGGCTACACTAATTTCATAGAACGACTACGGTTTAGGACAGCGTTTATGAAATTATATGGCTCAACTACTTCTCCCTACGTGCGCCGCATTCGCATCGTACTTGCGTCTACAGAACATAAATTTCTGAATTTTCAAATTTTTTCAAGTGAAGATCGCGAGTTGCTCGCCTCTCGCAACCCGACGCTTAAAGTGCCTTGTCTTGAAGATGACGGCCAAATGATTTTCGACTCTCGCATTATTTATAGCTACCTTGCCGATAAGCTTGATCACGAAGGGTTAAGTTGGGAAGAAGAGAATCAACTAACGCTGATTGATGCAGCTAACGACTCCTTTGTTCAGCTTATGCTGCTGAAACGTTCAGACTTTGATATTAGCGAAGACAAAATGTATTACCGTCTTCAAAACGAGCGAATTGAAGCTGTGTTAGATGCGCTGTCAAACCAGCTTGATGCGGGGGGATTTAGTGGTTGGACTTATCCCGAAATCTGTTTGTACAGTATGATTGACTGGGTACTTTTCCGTGAGCTACACAGCATGAAGGATTATCCTCAGCTGTTATCGTTTCATGAAAAGCACCATGATCGCATTGAGATAACGGCAACTGACCCTAGAATTTAAGCGTCAGCGTAACCCGCTACAGACAGGCTGTATTTTAGCCTTGAATGGATGACGAGAAGGGCTATTTAAACGCTAATAGCCCTTTGTAAAATCAAACTGGTAATTAAGCGATTCACCGTTGATGTAACGCAGCGCATTTTCTAAAAACACGTCAGCTACGTCGTTTGGCTGTGATTCCGCGGCAGTGTGAGCGGTTACTGAAATACGAGGGTGTTGCCAAAACAAATGAGCTGGGTCTAGGGGCTCGTTACGAAAGACGTCCAATACTGCATGGGCCAATGCGCCGTTGTCTAAAGCTTGCAAGAGCGCATCGTCGTCAACCGCACTGCCTCGCCCTGCGTTAATAAATACACTGTGGGGTTTCAGCGCACTAAAAAATTCGTGAGAAAGCATGTTTTGCGTAGATGGCGTGTCGGGCATTAAATTCACCACGTGGTCACATGCTCTGGCAAACGCTTCAATAGTGTCGGGTGTATAAACAGCATCGGCACCTTCCACTGCTTGCCCGCTTCGGGTAAAACCCACAACGCTCATACCCAATGCGTGAGCAACGGGGATCAATGCTTGCCCAATACCGCCCAGTCCAGCAATGCCAAGTGTTTGTCCATTTAGCGGCATTCGCTTTGATGCTTCCCAAATTGGCTGAGCGGCACGCTGGTTTTGCTCAAAAGCCTTTACGTTTCTGGCATGCCCAAGCAAGTAAGCAAAAACATATTCCCGCATTAGCTTACCAAAAATTCCCTTTAGTCCGGTAAGTATGTAGTTCTTCTTATCGGCATTTAGAAGTGGAGCATTGCCTGCCCAGGTAGACTGACACCAGGTGAGTGCTGAACATGTATCAATAATTCGAGACGCAAGGTCGGGGTCTGCAAGCAGTACCGTAACGGTTTCTGAATTTACATCTTCAGGGCATTGAGCAATTTTTTTAAGCGTTAATAGCGGGAGACCATCAGCGCCTATGAAGTCGTTATTATCTGCTATTCTTTGGCGAATCGCTTCGGCAATATCATTCGCCTCATCGCTCAAAATAGTCAGTTCAATCCTCTTTGAACTCCTTGCTGTCATTTGCTTAACACTCCTAAAGTAAACTTTTCTTTCCTCTGTCTGACTGCACAATCGTAATGCTAATTGTTCTAAAAATGTGATTTAAGTTTTACATTTTTGTAAACAGTGTTGGTGTCATGTACATGCACCTGAAGTCAATTTGCAACGGAATCGCTATGCAGTCAGAAAACAAATTCCAAAACTCAACAGATGTTGATGTAACGCACGCTAAGGTGCTTTCACCTAAGCGTAACACGACCCAAGCCGAAACAACGCAGGCTTTAGTTGAGGAACAATTATCTCATTTCGGTATAAATGCTGAGAGCGACTACGGTAGGGCACTCGCCAACACCGCTCATCATCTATATGGTGCTCAAGCAAGCGTTATGCAGCTATGGGATATTACGAGTAATACGCTACAAGGACTTGATAAAGAAGACAGACTGGCTTATTTCAACGCTAAAAAGTTTCTGTCTTTTCAAATTGCGAAGATACTGGATACGTTGCAAAACCCATTTCGTGCCACGTACCAAAGTTTGTCGAGTGGCAATGGCTCGCAAGGGCACTATCCACTGTTCGACAATGTCACGGCACTTTTTTCTGCAACACCGGTGGTGGTAAGAACAGCGACTTATGTGTATGCCTGTACTGAATGGGTCGACGACGCGTTTCAAGGCAAAGAATTTACTCACCAAATTTATTCACGTCTGTTGAACCCAACGAATATTTCCCTTGCTAACGCCATTGTGGATATGGAAGCGGGTCCTTACGCTGCCGAATATCTAGCCTGGAACTTCAACTCGGGCATGGCTGCCATTGATGCGTGTTTATCAAATGTTCTTAGTCATGGCGATGTACTGATTGTTTCGAGGAACGTGTACGGCGGAGTGTACCAGCTACTTCATGATTATTTCGCCCGCAGCAACCGAATGGACATAAAGATTGCGTGGTTTGACGGTTATGACGCACAGAGCTTTGCAGAGTTCATGCAGCAAACTAAAACTGAACATGCGTCGCGCTTGAACAATGGTGCGAAAATGCACGTGTATTTAGAGTCGCCTTGTAACCCACATGGTTACGTATTGGATGTGCCTGGGATCTGTGAATTAGCGCATGCACAAGATGCGTTGGTAATGTTGGACTCCACCCTTGCGACACCTGTACTGCACCAGCCACTTCAGCATAAAAACAAAGCTGCACGACCAGACTATGTGATCCACAGCTACACTAAAGATTTGTGTGGTAGCGGTGCTACCACAGCAGGCGTAGTTATTGGCGAAGGGCACCGCATGTTCCAGCCAAAAGGCAGTTCAGCAAATGGTGTTGATTGGTCACAGACCATGTTTTGGGATGTGTACTACATCAAAGGTGCGTTCTTAGATTCTGAAAAGGCCTTTGATGTATTAAACGGCATGAAGACCTTAGAGCAGCGCATGATGACCAAGGTCATCAATACGCAAGTGTTTACTGCATTTTTGAATGCCCACGATCAAATTCGCGTTAACTGTCACGCACTGCCTGAACACAGTAATGCCGGTTTGCGTGAAAAGCAGCATACACACGGCTGGCCGTGTACTTTATTCACGGTTGATATGGCGCCGGCAAACCTGCCTCGCGATGTATTTGTGCGGTTCTTCGATGCCCTAGAGCCTGCATTCAGCCACCAAGTGAGTATTGGCCAGAATAATACGATAATTTTATGCCCAGCGCTGACCTCTCACTCTGAGCTCAGTTCAGACGAGCAGAAGAAAGCAGGGATAGAACTGACCACTATGCGTATCGCCATGGGTACCGACAATGTTAAACAGCTCATTGCCCACTTTATGCTAGCCGCCAAACATTTTATCGAGCCTCATGTTCCAGGATTTTGTGAAAAGTTTATGGCAAATGCCGACATCGACGATCTGTATTTGTCGGTAAGTGAAAGAGTAAGTTCACAGCACTTTGGCAGCAAGGCCAGTATGGATTCACTGATGAAAGGTGCATAGGTTCATTTTTTAGCTCAAGAAGTTGCTTTGAGCTGTCGATAAAAAATATTGAGGATGTTCTCCTTCTCCCGGGCCTTTCCTTACGCGGGCTCGGGATTTTTTTATTTATAGCAAAGGTAAATGACGCTAGTGCGCCTAACTTTTGTTATAAGGTAAGATAGACACAGATCTTTAACGTCAAAGAATATCTAAGGCAGCCTTATGCACGAGTTTAAAATTGATGTAACGCTAGATGCATCATTGCCCTTTGTTTTTGCAGCATTTCACGAGCCTGAATATCTTAGTGAGTGGTTTGCACCGGGCGATTGTTCGGTCACACAAATCATGAGTGATTTCAAGGAAGGCGGTCGCTATCGCATAAAGATGATGGATCCCAGCGGTATTGAAATGTCATTAACTGGTGAGTACGTGACTATTTTAGCGAACGAGCAGCTGTCGTTCTCTTGGGCGTGGGAAGATGATATGGAAGAGTCGGTGATGACATCAGTCGACATTCACTTCGAAAAGACTGAAGAGGGGAATGTCAGGTTGGTGCTTATTCAGCAAGGCTTTCTCAATAAGCAAGAGTGCGATCAGCACAACTACGCGTGGATGTCGTGCCTAGAAAAACTTGCCGTATTAGCCGCTAAGAAAAAGTCGTTTAACTAAGGCCATATTTAAATAGTGAGAACGCGTTAGCATTACGCATCGTGTTATTTCAAATAACGCTTTTGAAAAGGGCAGAGCGCTAGGCTCTGCCCAAAGACAATCAGGTCAGCGAAGTCATCGCGTCCTTCCCACTCTTCTCGCGGTAGGTTTCAAAATCGTTGTAGCCTTCTGCGCCACCTCCGTACCACGATGATGGATCGTCAAAGGACTCGAGAGGGTAATTATGCTTAAATCGTGTCGGAAGATCTGGATTCGTGATCCAAGGTCTTCCGAACGCAATCATGTCACCATCGCCGTCAGATAAACGTTTCTCGGCTTCTTCTTTGGTGTAGCCACAGTTTCCAATGATCATACCGTCGAAAAGCGCTCTAAATTCAGCAAGGGTCATGGCTTCGCCTCGTTCATGGAAGCCAAAGGCCAAGCCATCCATTACGTGTAAATAACCTATCTCCAATTTGTTTAGCTGTTGGGCAACAAAGGTAAAGGTTTCACGAAAATCATCGGCCCCCATATCGTTAAATACACCGTTTGGCGATAATCTCACGCCAACGTGCTCTTTATCCCACACGCTCAATACTGCGTCCATCACCTCGGCCAAAAAGCGGTAGCGGTTATCGACACTACCACCATAATTATCGGTGCGCTGATTGCTGCGGCTATCCAAAAATTGATTGATGAGATAGCCATTTGCAGCATGAACTTCCACACCGTCGAATCCGGCTGCCTTGGCGTTAACGGCCGCTTTTTTGTAGTCTTGCACTGTGCGTTTTATATCGTCAAAGGTCATCGCCTTCGGCACTTCGTAGGGCTTCTTGCCTTTAGGCGTGTGAATTTCGTCCCCTTCAATTTTTATTGCTGATGCAGACAGGGGCAAATTTCCATTGTGGAAATCGCTGTGTGATGCGCGTCCAGTATGCCAGAGCTGCAAAACGATTTTTCCCCCTGCCTCGTGCACTCTATTGACCACCGAGCGCCAGGCCTCGACCATTTTGTCGGTATAAATTCCAGGGGTATCAACCCAGCCAATGCCTTCTTCTGAAATGGCCGTTGCTTCAGTAATAATGAGCCCTGCATCTGCGCGTTGTACATAGTGATCGCCCATAATTTTATTGGGTATGCGGTCGGCGCCAGCTCTACCTCTCGTCATAGGGGCTAATACCATGCGGTTTTGCAATGTATTCTCTGCCCAATCAAACGAGCTAAAAAGTACTGAGTCTGTCATTCTTATTCCTTATTCAACGTAGAATAGATTGATGTTGAAGCGCTAAGCGTATTGGTGCTCAAAACGCTATAAGATAGTAGTGAATACAGAGATAGCGAAAAGTTGGATTGGTAGAAAGTTGTCCTTAAAACTAATTAAACACAACGGCAGGGAATGGCATCGGTTTAAAAAAAAGCGCCCGAAGGCGCTGTAAAGTGTATTGCAGGGAGATTTAAAGTATCAAAGCCGCTAGGTTTACGTCGAACCTTAGGCCCAGAACAATCGCATCATCAAGTGCCATGGCTCTGTCGCGCTGTGCGAATTGGTCGGGGTTGATAATGTAGTGAACGTTCGGCTGAATTCTTACGTGGTCATTGAGTTGATAACCATAACTTAGCTCTAACATGGTTTGGCTGCTTGCTGGTGTACCAACCCCGCCGTTTATGCTTCTTAATATACGCTGATCCTCTAGCGCTTCGTCACTGTACTGTTGACGGGTAAATACGAAGCCAATAGTATCGTCAGGGCGTGAGGCCAGTGTGCCTCGCAATACAAAGCCTGCTTTTATATAGTAGTCTTCAATCAGCTCGCCCGACGTACCGGTTAGCACGGCACCGAATAGTGTTAACCCTTCTTTCGTTAGTGGGTTAGGACGAGTAACAGTTTGTTCAAAACGTGCGAATATACCCGAACGACCGTTTCTAACAGCGTAATCATTGCCTGACTGAGCCGCATAGTTGCCCTCTTCATCAAAGACTGGGTCGGTGTAGTCTGCGCCATCGTACCAACCGCCAATTTCATAGCGTCTTGGAAGTTCGTCATTGTCCCACGTAGTTTGATAGCCCAGAGTGAAGGGCACAACAACACCTGTAGCCTCATTAGTCGCCCAATCGAAGCCGTGATCGCCTAAGTCTTGATGACTGGTGTTATCTTCATAGACGCCGGTATGAAAGTATGTTTTTGGCGAAAGCCAGTATTTCGCATGGCCACCCCAACTCGAAACCGGCCACCAAGTAAAGTTACTGGTTCTAAATACAAAGGTTGGGTTCCCACAAGCAGCATTGGTTTGAAAATATTGACAAAGTTCAGAGCCTAAAAAGCTGATATTCGCTACTGTGCGGCCACCTTCCAGTTCTAAATCGCCATCTAAAAACGAGGAAGAAATCGTAAATCGTGCAAGACGGGTATTTTGGCCGCCAAAGATTTCTTGTACGGACGTACTGTTCCCAATGTAGTGCTCGGCTAAGTTTTTGCCGTGTCGGTTTGTCATGGCAATATGGATTTTGGTGTCTTTCCAGCCCGCTAGCGTATTTAAATCTAATTCCCCACCTACAAAGAGCTGTCCAGCATAGGCACTGCCTCTGCGTTCACCACCATCAATATTGGTGGCTGACTCACCCGTATAACTTGCTTGAAAGTCAAACGAGTCTTGAAACTTACTTTGTGATGCTGACGCAGTGGTGGCAACAATGGCGGTGCTTGCGAGGAGCGCTATTTGCAAGCCTGTCTTACATCCAGAAAAGCGACGGGTAACTGTAGGTGTTTTCATCATTATTCTCTCAATTAAAAACCTGTATCAACCGCAGCTTGATATGAGCGTGAGACTGATGACATCTACGCATTTGTTGCTAACTCCTTGTTGACGCAGGATAAATCAGAGTTAGCTAACGTTACAACGCGTTAACATATTCTTGTTTTGAACGAAATCTAACTAACCCTTATCATTAAATCAACCTTGTTTATTTATTTCTTTTGCTACATTTGTGTGTTTTTCGTTAATAGTTGGGAGATGAGATGGCGATATTTCAAGGTGAGTAGAAAGCTCTCTGCGAGGCTTGCTATATTGGTTATGTTATTGTCTATTAAGAAATTTTTAAAGGAGGTTTTATCCGTTTGATAATAGTCACGCATTGATTGTTAACGGTCGTCTACATATAAAGTCTAATTTTTAACGCAATTTGAAATAAGTAAATCAAATTGATTTATTGACAGGGGTAAAGAGCAATGCTTAAATTGGTTAACTAATTTTTTACAAGCGAAAGGCCGTTCTTATGAAAAACAACGCCCCTTTGGTTTCCAAAGACACATTGATTCCCTTTGTATTGTTAACGATTTGCTTTGCTGCATGGGGTGTGGCTGCGAACATGACAGACCCTTTGGTAAAGGTATTTAGTAAAATATTTACCATGTCGTCTTTGCAATCGGCATTGGTTCAATTTGCCTATTATGGCGCGTATTTTTGCTTAGCCATTCCTGCAGCTTTTATCAACAAGCGCTTTTCTTATAAAACAGGTGTATTGACCGGACTGGGCTGCGCGGCCGCGGGGGCATTTCTGTTTTATCCAGCCAGTCAAACCATGACTTACGGTTTTTTCCTTGCTGCACTTTTTGTATTGGCTGGTGGATTATCCATTCTGGAAACGTCGGCGAACCCTTACGTCATGGCGATGGGAAATCAAAAAAGTGCGACACGCCGTTTAAATTTAGCTCAAGCATTTAATCCCGTTGGTACTAATTTAGGTGTGTTTTTGGCTGCAACGCTTATATTGCCAAACCTGAATCAGGCATCTGCACAAGAGCGTGCCGCCATGTCGGTAAGCGAGCTTAAAAACGTGATAGGGGCTGAGCTTGATGCGGTAATGCTTCCTTATGTAGGTATGGCATGTGTACTCGTTTTGGTTTGGGTTGCAATCTTCCTGATCAAAGCGCCAATTCAAGAATCGGTTGAGTCTAGTGTGGAAGACGTTAAGTTGGGCGCTTCGCTTAAGCGGTTAGTAGCCAACAAGCATTATCGGTTTGGCGTATTGGCTCAGTTTTTTAATGTCGGAGCACAAACGTGCGTGTGGACCTTCACCATCCAATATGCAATGAAAGCGACAGGTGGCAACGAAGTGAGTGGTGGTGAAATTTTACAATACAGCATGATTGTATTTCTAATTTCTCGCTTCGTGATGACGTGGGTTATGCAGTACCTCTATCCAGCTAGATTGCTAATGATCATGTCACTGACTGCCATGGCACTATGTATCTTCATGACACAGTCTCCTAATTTAGCAGGCGTAATCGCATTGGTATCTATTTCCGCCTGTTTGTCACTAATGTTTCCAACGATTTACGGCATTGCGCTTGAAGGTCTGGGGGAAGACACCAAGCTAGGCGCAGCAGGCCTTGTGATGGCGATTCTCGGCGGTGCCATTATGCCGCTCTTCCAAGCCGCCATTATTGATAGCGCAGGTGTCGTTGTATCATATATTGTTCCAGCTATTTGCTTCTTGCTTGTAGGTGGCTATGGCTACTTCGACATGCACGCCAAAAAGACCAGCGCTAAGCCTCAGTCTAATGTAGACGCAGATGTCCTTAAAAAGATGGAAATGGGAATAGCGAAATAATATTTCTTAAGTAACGTGTACGGGGCCAGTGATTTTATCACTGGCCCTTTTTTATATATTTAATGTCTTATGTGTTCCACTTTTTTGAGGAATGCACTCAATTAGTTAACATCATTTTTTCACCGTATTTTCATCAGTTTAGTGCATGTTGAATATAACTGATTTTTCCCCTTGTATAGCCCAGAACACCTGCTAAAGCATGAACAGCAGTCGTATAATTTACCCCTGACAATTTGGGAGTAAAACGTATGCTGGACTATGTGCTCATTGGCATAGCGGTAATGGCATTATTGGGTGTGGTATTTGAAGAAGTGCTACACGTGAATAAAGCCAAAACCACATTATTTTTCGGAACATTCGCATGGATCCTTCTTTTCATAGATGCGAATAGGGGCCCTCATCTAGCAGAGCTCAATGAACACCTCATAGAAAACATAAGTGAAATATCCACCCTCTGGTTATTCCTTGTGGCGGCAATGACCTTCGTTGCTTACCTTAACCGCAAAGGTATGATTGAAAACATGTTAAACATTATCATGCCGCAAAAAATAACCCTCAAAAAACTCATATTCTTTACCGCTATTTTTAGTTTTTGCTTCTCCTCGCTAGCTGACAACATCACAGCGACCTTGGTGTCTATTGCCATGGTTTTATCCTTGGGTTTGCCCTTTAACCAAACCATGCGATTTGCCGTGTTAGTGGTATTTGCGGTGAACTCTGGGGGCGTGTCGCTAATAACCGGGGATGTCACCACTCTTATGATTTTCTTGGATGATAAGGTCACTATAACTCAGCTGCTCTTACTCATTATTCCTTCGCTCACAGCAGTACTATTTCTAGCGCTACTGTTGAGTATAGGTATGAAGGGGGAGGTTAAAATAAAAAAAACACGTCATGAACTTAGGCCGGTTGATTACGTAATTGCGGGAATATTCCTGTCCACTATTGTACTGACGTTAATTGCCAATGTGCTTTTTGCTATTCCACCTATGCTTTCGTTTTTAGCGGGTATGGCGGTTATGTTTTTAGTGGCAACCTTTATGGGAGAAGAAAAATATGATGATCCTATCTTGGACTATATTCGCCTAATAGAATTCGACACGCTTCTGTTTTTCCTTGGGGTGTTGCTGCTTGTCGGTATGCTCGATCACATTGACGCATTGGGCGCACTTTTACATGTATATAGCGTAATGCCTTCAACAGGGGCCAACTTTGTGATGGGGGTGTTGTCTTCCATGATAGATAATGTGCCATTAACAGCTGCGTTGTTAAAAGCGGACATTGCCATGTCGACAGCTGAGTGGATGGCGTTCACGTATGCAGTAGGCGTGGGGGGCTCGTTACTTATTATTGGCTCATCAGCAGGTATTGTTACCATGAGTAAGGTTAAGGGCCTGACGTTCGCCAAATACGGCAAGTTCGTGTTGCTTCTTCTTGCAGCGTATAGCGTGGGTTACGCGTTGGTATTGGTAATGGCGAATATGTTTGTTACGGCAAGTTAAGGTGGCGACGTTGCTTTTACAAACAGAACCAATAAAGCGTTTGAGGGCGATAGCCTGTCGCCCTTACGCTTTTTTATATAACGCTCCAAGTACCGTGGCTTTCGAAGCCCCTGTGACTGCAGGCACATTGCCCGGAATATCATTCACATACGCATGTGCAAACCACGCAAATGCTGCGCCTTCAACGTGCTGTGGATGGATGCCCAGAGCATGGCTGTCTGTTACTACATAATCGCTTAACGCATTGCCCAAGTTATGCATTAATGCTTTATTGAATGCGCCACCACCACACACTATAACTTCGCTTTTTGCGCCTTCTCTATTTGTTTTAGGAAAATGCTTCACAATTTCCTGAGCGATAGTGCTACCTGTTAGCGAGAGTAAGGTAGCTTGCACGTCTTTAGGGGCTAAATTATTGTTCTTTTCTTCGCTTTGCAGCTCTGCACTAGAAGGGAAATAATCGGCGAGCGCATTGCTTAACCAATTAATATTGAAATACTCTCTGCCAGTACTTTTAGGCGCAGGCAAAGCGAAGTAATCATCCAGTAAGAGCCTGTCTAACAGACCTGAGTGACAATGCCCTGACGCAGCCCATGCTCCGTCTTTATCAAAGCTTTTATTTAAATGAAGGCTTATCCACTGATCCATCAAGGTGTTACCGGGTCCGGTATCAAACCCTTTAGGTGGCGAAGCATCTTGTTTTGGCGCAAGCAGTGAAACGTTTGCTATGCCGCCAATGTTAACGAGTGCTCGGTGTTTATCATCACTGGCAAATACTGCATTGTGAAAAGCGGGCACTAAGGGAGCACCCTGACCACCAAGGGCTATATCTTTGCGCCTAAAGTCGGCAATAACATCAATGCCGGTAAGAACAGCGATGGTATTAGGATCGCCTATCTGACAGGTGAAGCCGCGTATGGATGATTCTGCAAAGTGTGCTGACAATACATCGGAATTCGGATGATGACGTACGGTTTGGCCGTGCGAGCCAATAGCCGTAATATCCGAGGGACCTAGGTTGTTTTTCTCAAGCAGCGCTAAGGTGACCTTTGCAAAGGTTTCAGCAACCAGTCTATCAGCGATGGCCAAGCTGTTAAGTTCATCAGGACCTTCACTACAAAGTGCTTTGAGTGCAGTAAGTAATTCGGCAGAATAAGGAATTGAATGGGCGGCGAGGGTGGTGCAAGACGTTTGCGAGATGTCGCACAGGACGGCGTCGACGCCGTCCATGCTAGTACCTGACATCAGGCCAATATATTTTGCCATTTAGTCGTCGCTATTTCATCGCAAGCATAATGCGCTTGTTATTATCTAGCTGCTCTTGGCGTATTGCGGCAATTTCCATAAATCTTTCTCTCTCTTCCTTAGCAATAGGAAGCGCCTTCGGTAGCTCTACCGTACGAGGGTTTCGGTGAACACCATCCACTAAGAACTCGTAGTGAAGATGGGCGCCAGTAACCATACCTGAACTACCTAAATAGCCCACGGTTTGGCCTTGCTTAACCGTATCTCCCACTTTCACTGCACGCTTCTTAAAGTGAAGATATTTGGTCGTGTATTTCTCGCCATGCTGAATGAAAACATGGTGACCGTTATATTTATCGTATCCGGCTTTAATTACCTTACCGTCACCCGCAGCCATAATTGGCGTACCAACCGCAGCGACATAATCTGTACCGCGGTGCGCTTTCCAACGCTTTTGCACGGGGTGGAAGCGAGCTTTTGTGAAGTTAGAGCTTACATATCTAAAATTCACCGGCGCACGTAAGAAGCTCTTACGCATACTGCGCCCTTCAGGCGTGTAGTATGTGCCATCTTCGTGAAGAATAGCGCTAAAATGCTCGCCTTGGTTGGTAAACTCCGCTGCAACGATGTCGCCGTAACCGACAAATTCACCGTCGATGTATTGCTCTTCGAATACTACGTTGAACGTATCGCCAGAACGGATCTCAATGGCGAAGTCGATATCCCAGCCGAAAATACCCGCCAAATTCATAATTTGGTTGCTGGTTAAGCCTGCATCACTGGCGGCGTTCCAAAAGCTTGAGTGAATTTCACCTTGGGCGAAGTTGTAGCGAATGTCTACATCTCGCTTTTCAAGCTCAGCGGTTAAGGCGCTGTTCTCATCCGACGACTCTGGACGTACAAACAGGGTTTCAGTCGAAGACAATTTGTACTTTAGCTCGCCGAAGCTGCCGTCTTTATTCGCTTTAAACGATAGTTCATCGCCGGGCAATAAAGTAACCAGCGTTTTTGTTAGCTCTCCTGCCTGCGTTACGTTATATACATCACGCGAAGTGAAGCCAGCACGCTTAAATAGCTTTGCTAATGTATCGCCACTGCGCACCTTGTACGTCTGCCATGAAGATTCTTCTTCACCAGAAAATACGTTGGTTGACGGCGCAATATGAAGCTCCACCGGATAGCGGACACCCGCATCCAGAATGTGTGCTTCTTGATGGCGACTGGCTTCTACTGGTTCACTTGGAAAAAGAATAAGCCCACCCAGAAATAAGCTAGCTACTGCTATCCCAGTTCTGTGCTGTTTCGGTAATTTTTTAAATAAATTGAGCGCTTTAGAAGCGTCTAATTTCTTTCTCATACTACTGCCCACCTGAGAAATGTTATGTGCACAACACTATTTCACATACGTTGCTCAAAAATGCAACTTTTCTCATTATATTGTTAGCGCAAATTGTTACACCCAATAGCTCTTATCATGAAGACTATTTCTAGAGTTTACTGAATACAGTCCCCGTTAATTCAGCACTCTAATTCCACGTTAAAAACTGTTGGGTTTAACAACATGACTGTTTGTAATCCGTTTTTTGACGCGCAAACCTTTTAATGGTTCCGTTGTACGCGTAAAATGCCCGCCAATATTGAATATACAGTTTTTTTAAGAGTGTGACGTACAAATGAAAGATTGGCAAACAGCGCTAGCTGAGATTAAACGGGGCGTTGATGAAATACTCCCCGAAGAGGATTTAATTGAAAAACTAAAATCCGGCAAAACCCTAACCATCAAAGCGGGTTTTGATCCAACTGCGCCTGATCTGCATCTTGGTCACACTGTGTTGATCAACAAGTTGCGTACATTCCAGCAACTAGGCCACAAAGTTGTTTTTCTTATTGGCGATTTTACTGGTCTAATTGGCGATCCTACAGGTAAAAATGTAACACGCAAGCCTTTAAGTAAAGAACAGGTATTAGAGAACGCGAAAACGTATCAAGAACAGGTGTTCAAGATCCTTGATGAAGATAAAACGGAAATACGTTTTAACTCAGAGTGGATGGATGGCCTTGGCGCGGCAGGCATGATTAAACTTGCGGCTAGTCAGACCGTTGCACGTATGCTTGAGCGTGACGATTTTAAAAAGCGTTATAACAACGGTCAGCCAATTGCTATTCACGAGTTTCTGTATCCGTTAGTGCAAGGTTGGGATTCTGTTGCGCTAGAGTCAGACGTTGAATTAGGTGGTACTGATCAGCGCTTTAACTTGCTAATGGGTCGTGAGCTTCAAAAAGAGCAAGGCCAAAAGCAGCAATCTATTGTAATGGTTCCGCTTCTAGAAGGTCTAGACGGCGTTCAGAAGATGTCTAAGTCTTTGAACAACTACATTGGTATTACAGATGCGCCAAACGATATGTTTGGTAAAGTGATGTCTATTTCTGATGATTTGATGTGGCGTTACTATGACCTTCTAAGCTTCCGACCGCTAGAAGAGATTGCTGAGCTTAAAACTCGCGTTGCTAACGGTGAAAACCCACGTGATATTAAAATCATGCTGGCGAAAGAAATTATTGCACGCTTCCATGACGACGCAGCGGCAGAAGGCGCGCATCAGGACTTTATTCAACGTTTCCAGAAAAACGCTATTCCTGACGACATGCCCGAGCTTGAAATTGCATTGAGCGATGAAGGTATTGCCATTGGTAATTTGTTGAAAGAAGCTAACCTTGTAGGTTCGACTTCAGATGCTATGCGCATGATTAAGCAAGGCGCAGTTAAAATTAACGGCGATAAAGTGGAAGACACCCGCTTAGTAATCACCGAAAAAGGTGAAAATGTGTATCAGGTGGGTAAACGCAAGTTTGCGCGTATTACGCTAGCCTAATGTTTTTCTGATAGTTTTTGAAAGCCCGCTTAGTTAAGCGGGCTTTTTTTTGCCTGAAATATAAGTACTAGTGGATAGTAGGGCGATTATTTTTTTAGAAGGCCCTAACTACTCATACAAAGTTAAGCATCAAGCCAAATTTGAAAGTGGGGGATATTGGCTTTAACGTTTATAAGTAATTGTCGTTAAACGTTTTTTATTTTTCTTACTTTTTTTGAAAAAGTTTGTCAGGATTTTGCAATCGCTATCGTCTATAGGGGAAAAATCAATCAATAAACCCAACTGTACGATAAGCAGTTAACGCGTAGCAGGCTGGGATGAAAAAACAGTGAAACTCAATACTAACGCTTACGCAATGCAAAGGATAAAAACATGACAACGGTAACTTCTGCTCGTACAACATACCATCAAGCTAACAAGAGCCTTCCTGCGAAGGAAGCGTTCACATGGCTGAAAGAGGGGTGGCAGCTTTTTATAAAAGCACCTTTCAAATTATTGGGGCTTTCTTTTGTTACTTTATTTGCCGCGGGGCTCATTCAAGCACTAGCAGGGCCAATTGGCTTAGGCATATCGAAATGGGTAGGTCCGCTTCTGGCTGCCGTGATGTGGTTGGCCATTGCCAACTTAGCAGAGAACAACAAGCTGAGATTGTCGGGCGGTACCCTGCGCTCATGGACAAATGTCGCTTTGTGGAGTTTGACCGGGCCAGTAATCGCGTGGATCCAATTTCAAATTGGCGCTATGTTAATGGGCGCAGATTCAGTGGCGGCGTTAGCGAAAATAGACGATATGAAATAGCTGAAAGCTATACCGTTATAATTCAAGAATAGGAGCGAAGCCCCCATAAATAAGGCGTTTACCGTCGAAAGGCATGGGGTTTTCGTTTTCCTGCATTCTAGGATCTTCCATCACCTTTTTCCAAGCAGTATCACGTACTTCTTTTGAAGGCCAAAATGCAATGGAAAACACCACGGTTTCATTTTCTTTGGCTTTAACAGCCATCGGGAAAGACGTGACTTCCCCTTCAGGGACATCGTCACCCCAAGCTTCAAGTATTTTAGTCGCACCATACTCTTTAAAAATATCGCCGGCGAGTTTGGCGTGCTCAATGTATAACGCTTTATTTTCAGTGGGAACGGCTACAGCAAAGGCATCGATATATGACATGAGGTGACTCCGTCAAAGAATAGATACCTAAAATAGCCTAATTTATAGCTAGTATGCAATGCTTAACATTAAGGTGAATCGTAAATTATACATTACTAGCGTTCTGCTATTTTGGCCCATTGGTACAAACCATGCAGTGCCAGTCTCCTTGCTTTCGCAAAGGGGTAGGTTTTCAAAGGAGAACGATAAAGGGGAAGCGATAAATCGACGTCATTGCTACCCATCATACGTTGAGCAAGTCGTTGCCCTGCAAACGCGGCAAAAGATACGCCCGAACCGCAATACCCCATGGCGTAACCGATATTACCGCTAGAGCGGTTTAATTTGTTGCCGCTTACCTCATTGTCGATGAAAATCCGGGGCATACTGTCTAACGATACACTTACCCAACCACTCCAAAAATAATCCATGGCGATACCGCTAAGTGAAGGGAAACTATTAAGCATCGCGCGATATAAGCGCTGTTTCTCTGAAACATTATCTGCATCTTTACCTTTTACGGCACCACGACCGCCGAATAATAATCTGCCATCTGGCAGCACACGGTAGTAATACTTCATCATCCGCGTATCCATGAAGCTCATTGGTGCGGTTAGGCCAGACTTTGCGCGCTGTTCGCTACTCAATGGCGCAGTGATAAAAATGCTCGATTGAACAGGAAATTGCTTATTGTCTACGCTGTCATGAAAGCGCTTAGGGGTATAAGCATTAGTAGCAATGAGTATGTGTTTGGCCGAAACTGACCCGCTGGGTGTTGCGACAACATATCCGGTCTTGTGCTTTTCAATGCGAATGGCTGGCGAGTCGTAAAAAAGCGTTGCTCCAAGCTCCTTTGCTACTCTTGCATATTCGCTTACTAATTTTAAAGGGTGTAAGCATGCACCCTTTAGCTCAACGCCACCATACGCCCCTTCAATACCAAAGCGCGCAATAAGGTCTTTTTCACTAAGTGGAGAGCTCGGCACATTGAAGTGTGACTCAAGATGCTTAGCACTGGCACAGAGTAGTTCGGCTTGCTTTGGGTTATGCGCCAGTTTTAAATAGGGTCCTTCTACCAAATCGACCTGCATATCAAAGTCTGCAATACGTTGTTTAAGCAGGTGTACCGCGCCATCAAACTCGCCCTGCATAGCTTTGGCGGTGTCACGACCCCACTTGTCCTCTATGGCGCTTAAGCTCAATCGGCCGCTACCCGAGAGGATAAAGCCTCCGTTCCGGCCCGCACAGCCAAATCCCGGTGAATTCGCATCAAGTAGCGTGACTTCTTGTTTCGCTTGAGCAAGTGTGATGGCAGCTGAAAGACCGGTATAACCACCACCGATAACGAGGTACTCAGTGTTTACCTTCTTGTTTAAAGGCGGCAGTGTTGGTGGTTTGTGTGTAGCGTGCCAGTAGCTGTTTGCCGCGGGTAACATTGATGAAACGCCGCGTGAAATAAGAGGATCGTAGGTCATAGAATAAAAACGTTTTTACCTTTGGCGTACTTATGGGGCTTGAAATTGAAGCAGCATTTCCGCACCTTCACACTCGCAATAACCCTCGCATACAGGGCAATCGTAGCCTTCGTGAATAGATGCGTAGCGCCATTTATTAGGGTGTTTCTTGATGAGCTGCCCCCCATTTTTGGTGAAGTACTTAAATGCGCTGTTGCCAGGGCTTGCCAACCAAATATGTGCTAAACCCGCTTCTGCGCCTTGAATTTGCGCACATTCAATCGATTTACTTAATAGTCTGCTGCCAATTCCACAGCCCTGCATTGCGGGGTCTACCGTATTACATTTGAAATAGCATACGGTATTTGGATCTACTGGCCAAAGGGAAGGGCTGCACCACTCATCTGCTTCCCATTGCGTATGCGCAAAGGTTAACCTGAAACCAACAACTTTTTGTTTGTATAGGGCTACCCAGCTAGCATTAGTATTGCCAACAAAGCTCTTTGCATAGTAATCAGCAAGTAGCTCGTTGGTTAGGTAGTTATCTCCGTGCACGTGATTGCCAAGAGCAATCACCCCTGCAAAAAACTCAGGCGCTAGAGACTCGTAGCTGATATCACTTTGAATTATGTGGCTCAAATGATTTGTGGGCTTCATACTTTTTCTTTACGCGGGGCGTTTTTCATCCCGTCAAGGTGCACATCCAAGGCTTCAACTGATATCAATATTTCTCTTACCGACATCCATAGTGAATATAGAAGTGATACTAAACTTGCAGCAAACACCCAGTTTCCTACCTGTTGATAGGTGAGGTATATCGCTAGCATGGATACTACACAAAGAAAAAAACTACCCACACCTGCTATTTGCATTCGCTTAATAAGTTGAATACGTAATCGAAGGTTTTTTATTTGTGCTTGAGTATTCTCATCTCTCTCTTCTTTTGAAAAGTTTCGGATAATAGTTGCAAGCGTTAAAAAGCGATTGGTATAGGCTAGAAGCAATAAAGAAATCGCCGGAAATAACATGGCCGGAGTAGCAATATCTATTTTCATGGGTGTTTCATACAATCGTCGAGTAAAAAGAGTGTATCACAGGGGCTCAGTTACACACAGTAATCAGCCAAGAGGTTGAACTTACAACACTTTAGTGCCAAAGACTAATACGAAGGAGAAGGCGGAATATTGAGTCTACATTCGGTCAACTGTCATGCCAGCGGCACTCCAGCCTAACATATCGCCTTCTAAATGCATGACTTCAGAAAAATCGAGTTCTTCCAATACTTTCATTGTCAGTTTGGCTCTTCTGCCTGAACGACAATAAATGATAATAGGCTTGTTTTTGTGGCCTTCTAATTCGCTAAGGTAGTCATTGATATTTTCATGGGGCATATTTACTGCGCCAGGAATGTGACCATCGGCGAATTCTTGCGGAGAGCGAACATCAATAAGGAGCCAGTCGTTGTTCGCAACTCGCTCGATAAGATATGGTGATGCGGCAACAGAGGCTTGCGCGGTCGCTTTCGCTGTGCACTGAAGCGACACAAACAATGCAACACTGATAACAACTAGAAAACCCGCAACAACAATCCGCATGAATAAAAACTCTTACCTTTTTATAGAAGATTAGAACCTGCTTTTATTCTGTTACACAAAGGCGCTTAAATTGGGCCAAGTCGGTGTGTATCAATTGAAAACAGCCCAGCAGGTCTAGACTTAAGTATAACGCTTACGCGCTTTCTTTAATACCTTTACAGAGTACTTTTAGTTCATTTATTAATCGCAATGAAAACCGACTGGTGACGTCTGGATCCACAATAATTAAGGGGGCTTTGAGGAAAGAGCGATGATCACGCCAGAATACCTCAAGCTCTGAATGCGTACTTCTAGATGCCGCAATGAGTGCATGAGGTTGGCGAGTAAGTACATCTTTTAATGCGACTTGAGGATAGTCTACAGGACTGTCTGCAAATAATGTTTGAGCACCACACACATTCAGCAGTTGGTTACCCCACGCGTTGGGACCGATGGTCATAAGTGGAGCAGTCCACGAATAATAAAATACTGGTATGAGCGAGGATTTGTCGTATTTACTTCGAAGCTCGGCTAGTTCGTTGAGAAAATCATTGGAGAGCTGGGTCGCCTTCTTTTGCGTATTTGTAAGTGCACCAAGCCTTTTAATTTCGCTGGCTATATCAGTGATATTTTCGACCTTACTGCTAAATACGTTTAGACCCATCGAGGAAAGCTTATGGATATCTTGTGGCTTATTGCCTCCATCCCATGCAAGAATTAAATCAGGTTCTAAAGCCACAATGGTAGCGATATCGGCACCTTGAAAATCCGCCACCCGCTTAATATTTTTCGCGGCGTCAGGATAGTCGCTATAGTCGCTTACACCTACAAGGTTAGGGCCTAAGCCCAAACTAAATGCCCATTCGGTAAGGTGGGGCGCAAGGCTGACTATCTTTAGCTCGACGGAATTTGATAAGGCGCTTGATTCCGAGCTTGGTGCAACATCGGCAGAAGCAAATTGATCTGAATGAGCTAGCTGCTTTGTCTCGGAATCTGATTCTGAGTTAGCAAATGTGAGAAGAGGTAAATAGCTTAAAATTACAAAAAAAATGGTTTTCATCATAACTGCTGTTTTCATTGGGCTACGGCCATTGCCAGCATAGCTAACGATGCAAAGGCGCTAACCGCAATCATGGCATGAGTGACCGTATTTTTGGCTGTCAACATGTGAGAGTACTTTACCTCGTTAGCGCCTCCCACGCGGGTGTATCGAATCTTCTTGTTGGCATAAATTGCTGGTCCGCCGAGTTTAATATCAAGCACACCGCCCATAAGCGCAAGCAGTAGCGACGTTTTATCTTTCACTGGGGAGCGCTTTATGGCGCGAAACCCTTTAATAGGATGGCTGACCAGTAGTGTTGCTAGACCACCAATGACCGCGGGCGGCATATTAAGTAAGTAAACAAGATTGCGTACGGGTTTGGCAAAGAAAGTCATTGCAGGGGTTCGGTAATGCCACTGCCAAGATGTGAGCAAAAGCAATCGATAAATGAGTGCGCCTATGGGGCCTGCCACTACAAAGTAGAAAATGACACCGCAATAAAGATAAAGAAACTTCAGCCATAGCGATTCTATCGCGGCTTTGGCAACTCCTATATCGGAAAGTGAATCGCATTGACGTGCGGTAATGGTTTGCGCCATTTCACGTGCGAGGGATTTTTTATTTCTTCCCACGCTTGCCAGCACTTTTTTGTACTGTTGACGCTGGTAACCGTAATCGAGCAGTGCGACGAGAATAATCGCCTCAAAGAATACGGGGTATTGGGCCATGTACACCAAGATGGCAACACATACTACCAATGGCGCAAGAAGAACTAGGGCGGCTAATGAGCCTGAAATATAGTGCTGAGACCTACCGTATTCACGAGAGGGCACCACTTTGCGCCCCATTTGCTGAACGAGGTAGCGCATGAGCGTTAATGGATGAGTACTTTGGGGCCAGCGCCATAATGCGTCAACGGCGATAGCCAGCCAAAGTACGAATAGCGACTGGTATTGCGGGTCGCTAATTACCTCTGCCATCTTATTTTGCGAGGGCCTTAATCATTGCCATAACTAATTGTGCTGAGTGTTTAGCGGCAGTGTCTAGATACTCTTTAAAGCTCACTGACGACGTTTTTCCTGCAATATCCGACAATGAACGAATGACAAGGAAAGGCGTGTCGAGCATATGGCAAGTTTGACCTATAGCTGCACCTTCCATCTCAACCGCTTTCATGTTTGGGAAGTTTTCACGCAGTTCTGCTACAGCTTCGTCGCTACCGATAAACGCATCGCCCGTACAGATTAAACCTGTCGTCGACTGAAGCGACGTAATGCCTGTGGCAGCACTACGAGCGGCTTCCATTAACCTTGTATCGCAACGGAAATCTTCAGGCATACCTGCGCATTGACCGAGCTTGTAGCCAAAATGGGTTAAATCGGCATCATGGTGAATAACGTGACTGGCGATCACTAAATCACCGATGTTTAGATTCTTGTCGAAACCTCCGGCAGAACCGGTATTGACAACAGCATCAGGGGCGTACTGTTCGATAAGTACAGTAGTAGCAATTGCGGCAGCCACTTTACCAATACCGCATTTTACTAGCACCACTTCTATGTCGTTAAGTGTACCTTCGTAAAACGTCAGGTGCTTCCACTGGGTTTCTTTTACATTCCAAAGTGACGCTTTAAGTAGCGCAACTTCTTCGTCCATTGCACCTAAAATACCAATTTTTTTCATAACTTTACCGACGGTGTTGAGGGAGTTTAACGAATGGATTAATTGTATAAGGAAAATGGGCAAACTGACAGAAAAATGCCTCTGTTACCGCTATTTGAGAGTAAGAAAATAGCAAAGCAACAAAGGCCAGGGGAAGTGGGGTTACGTCTTATGCTGCAGCTGGTCTGCTTGAACGCACTGGGCGAGTCGGGCGCTTTGGTGGCTCTGGATTATGCGTTGGCAGCTGTGCCATTTTTTGCTGTAAACGGCGATAAGGAATGAGTTTGTTTTCCAAACACTCGCGAATATCGTCAACGGTATAACCAGATTTCACTTTAATTCTTGCATGAGGAAGGCCGGCAGCATCAAGTGCTCCGGTTACAAACCAGTCTTTTTGTGATTTATAACCATCTTTGCCTTGGCTATGAACTAAGTCGATAGC
>NZ_JACSOE010000042.1:0-40245 GCF_014349115.1 Alteromonas sp. BZK5
CCCATAAACAGGCTGCCTCCAACAAGCGCAAAATGAGCCCCCATTTTCCACCTGAGCACTTCCAACCTGCCGTTCTTAATAAAATTTACATCTTTTTCCACAAAGTGTGGCTTTACCTCAGGTCCATACAAAAAGTAATCGTCGTAGCTTGTTCTATTAATGATAGAAGCAAACATCAAGTCATCACCAAGGTTAAAGTTGTTGTATCCAGCTATGATTAATTTCCTAGACAAACTTATATACCTTCTAAATTTTAAAGTGAGATTTCTCGCATAAATAGCTCGATATTAACTATTGCAAGCGCTAGTTTTTTTGTAAATCTTCACATCAAATAATTGAACAAATGTGCGTTTGATGAACTAGTTCTTATCCTTAATAAAAGGATATTCTGATGTGTATTCTTTCAGTTTATTTTTTATTATATGGTTTTTGGGTCGCTGAGGTCTTTGGCTCAAAAACTCTTTGAATTTTAACTTCCAACTGTATGGTTCAATAAAGTTCGGCTGAACCTCCCTATCTAACCACTTAATATCTACAGTTCCGGTACTCTTATTGCCGACTATCTTCATGTTTATGCTATCGACAAGTTCTTCATAGTCACTCACTTCTATAGCTAGAGGATTTTCGGGAATTTTGAAAAATTCATCATCTGAATTAATTTGAAGAACCAGTATTAAACTTCTTAGTCCCCAAAGTGAACTTGCTGGCCCAGAGTATTCATCAAGAAACCGTAAATCTTGATTCAAGTACCCTTGCGTTGGAACTCCTTTGACTACCCCGCCATTTAAAATAAAGAACTTCCATGTTTGATCAAATATACGTTTTATAGTGCCTTTTTCCACAGCGCTATTATTTAACACCATTGACGCTATCAAAGGAGCACTTGCAGCCATTCTGTAACACTGACTTCTTCCAAATAAGGGAAATCCTCTAAGAGTAAAAATTTTTTGGTACTTCAAACAAAATTGAAAATTAGCAGAAGTGATAAATTTAGAGTCTAGCCCTTCATCTATTCTAGATAACCAAAAAAGGGAGTAGTGAAAAGCCCAAGCGTTATAGAAATCAAAGTTTTTGCCAACGCCATCACTGAACCAACCATCACCGACATAAAAATCCTTTATTCTTTCGTAACTCGAGTTATCAATACTCTCTTCACTACTTATACTCGAAAGCACTGATAGAATAGTTTGTCGAAACAGATGCCAATTGTTATCCACAGTTTTTTTTGAGGCACATTTCTTGAGCCAAATCAGTAGGTATGATTTTTGTTCAGCTGACAACTTAGTTATTATTCTTTCTCGGGCAATCCAAACTGCTAATGCTACGTCTGCTCCTTCACATATTAACTGACTATAGTCTGAAACCTCCCCCCAATAACCAGTAGAATTTGGGTCTGTCCCGTTGACTATTGAAAGCATAAACATTTCTTCTAAAGGAATGTTCTTCTCACTTAATAGTGTTAACTTTTGATAATTTGGATTCATTAGGACCGAAGCTATGAATGGCAAGAACCTGGTAGTACCCTCGATAGCGTCAACGTCTCTTGCGTTATAGCTAAAAGCACCGTCAAAATAGGCCCTCGTATAATCTTCACTAGAACTCTTTATCCAAGAAGAAACAAAATACTCAACTAAACAATACACCCTCTCTTCAAAAGGCCTGTCAGAACAGTAGATACTTTTAAGTTGTGAGTCTTCAGCACTTGACACATTATAAATTTTTGATTTGTAATACCTTCCATCATAAAAACGTCGTAAAGATGACTTTAATCTTCTAAAAATCATTATGTTTTCCAAACTACACTTTTTAGTAACCGCTCAAAAATAGCAAAACAGTCCATATTAGAGTTAACAAAGAAAAAACAACGCTAAGTGAAAAGCAGTTTTCAGGAATCTCGCTTTAATTTAGTTTTCCCCATTAACTGGTCGATTTAGTCAAAAATCAATATTTCTTTGGATAGTTTTTTTTCCTGAACGCGGTTATTTTTTCTCATTTTCAATTCCAAAAACGCGCATCCACTTCCTAAAAACAACCACAGATACCAACAGTACGAAAGATAGAAAAACATATTGTCGGAGTAGCAAACCAGCAAAAATGCCGCGATTACGCCAATAAACACACTGTTGCCTTTGGGATCTAATGAAAAATAGCGTAGATACTTAGTTAAAATGCCCATCAATAATACTAAAAACGCAAAAGCACCTAAAAATCCCATATCAAATGTCACTTGAACATAAGCGTTATGCGCATCGAAACCTTTACTCTCCTGTAAAACAAAGAAATCCAGAAAGTAATGAGAAAAAGTATCGTATCCGTGACCAAACCACATTTTATTTTGAATAAAATCCCACGATGATAACCAAACCACTTTTCTCCATGCGTAAGAGTTTAGCTTTTCTCCCCCAGTTTCTGTTATTTGAGAGTCTGACGCTAAATCAGCAATCCGCTCTTGAACAAACGGTAAAAATAAAGCGAGTACTCCTATACAACACACCAAAATAACATATTTCCGTTCATACAAAAGGCCATAGATAAAAAATATGGCGAAAAATGCAATCCACGCGCTCCGCGTTTGCGTGGCAATCAAGCAAACTACGCTTAAAGGTATAAGAGCAGTGCATAATCGGATAAATCTTTTTGAGAAAAATACTGCATTTGATTTGATACTATAAAATGATACCGCCGCAATAAGCACTAGGTAAAATGCATAAATATTTGGGTGGCTGAAAGTTCCATGAAGTCTAAAACCGTCCCTCGTAGTACTGGTTTCAGGAAATACAAATTGAACAATAGATACGGCAAACGGTATAGAACTAGAATAGATGATTAGTTTTATTATTGACTCAAAATCTTCCCTTGAACGTACGAATGTATAGGCCAGAGAAAAAATTGCAAAATAGGTAATGACAGATACAAAAGAGCGAAATGATGTCAAAGGAATAGATGAAATAACAATAGAAATTAAACCCACTACAATAAAGCCCGCCCAAAGTTTTAGAACGCTGGCAGATATAGAGCCTTTACTTTGTAGCAAGCCACCGAAAAAAAAGACAATCACAGCAAGATTGAGTAGCGCACCGAAACTGATACCGCCAAAATCCGTCATTTTCAATATTGGATCTAGTGATGCTCTTGTTAGCAAAAGCAAGTAAATGACGGGTGAAAATATGTAGAGGGGGCTTTTACGAATGATCATTAGTGAGCACTGTGTCTAATAGTTCCATAGCATCGTTGGTAAACAACTCCATTTAAGCGGTTGCAAAATACAAGGTATGCGAGCGGGATGCAAAATTTTTTTGCAAGTTTCGAGCCGCAGGCGATTATTAAGCGTATTCGGTTGACTAGCGAGTTCTTTTAAGTCGCTCATGGTAAAAATACACCTTCAGTATGCCGTGCAAATAGTATCAGCAACTCATAGCCTGTACAAAGAAGCTGTCAATTGTATTCGTTTTTGTGTTTTTTCAATGCACTTCTCTTTTGATATCAGTATTATTGAGTTAAAGAGCGCTCCAAGATAAAGCTTTGCACACTTTTGAGGCATTTTTATTAAAGTTAGTTTTTACAAGTTTCGAGCATTTACTCGTCTAAAAGGGCTGCATGTTTCCCTTGGATTCGCATGCGCGTTATTTGCCGTGTACTTGTTCTTCACACCTGTATTGGTTGCGCAGCAAAAGACAGTATTCACTGAACAAGTTTATTTAAGGATAAGCGCTACTTACGGTTCTGAAGCTAGCGAAGACGTTGCTAAATGGCGACAATTGGTTGATGAGTTACAAAGCGAAGATCTAGACGAAAAGCTTTATCAGATAAACCGCTTTTTTAACCGTTTTGATTTTGTAGACGACCTTGTTCACTGGCAACAAAAAGATTATTGGGCAACGCCAATTGAGTTTATTTCTACGGGTGCTGGCGACTGTGAAGACTACACTATTGCCAAATACTTCTCTTTAATTGAGCTTGGCGTTCCTGAACAACAGTTGCGATTAATGTATGTAACCGCCTTAGAATTACGCCAACCCCACATGGTTTTGGCGTATTATGAAACCCCAACCTCTATTCCACTTGTTTTGGATAATATAAATAGGCGTATATTGCCTGCTAATAAAAGAAGAGATTTGTCACCCATTTATAGCTTTAATGGTAACGGCTTGTGGGCCGCAAAAGCTATGGGAACGGGCCGTAAGCTGAGGGGAAGCGGCCCGATGAAGATGTGGGACGATATGGTAGAGCGGCTAGACCGCGTTATGTACGGAGATAAAGAAGAATAATGAGACTATCTACCCAACTAAGTACAAGCTTACTCGTTTTTTTAATACTAGTTTTTGCTGGTTCTTTCATAATAAATGTCAAGCTAACCAGAGAGTATGTAAACGAGCAGCTTGCCACCCACGCGCAAGATACTGCGACTTCGCTGGGGTTATCTATTACCCCATACTTGAGTGAAGCTAATGGTATTGCGGTAGCCGAAACCATGGTTAATGCTATTTTCGATAGAGGGTTTTACCAATATATAACCATTACCGATATGGAAGGGAATTTACTTATTGAAAGGCGCAATCCTAATACTATTGATTCAGTACCAGACTGGTTTACTAACATTGTGGAAGTTACACCACCGGTAGAGAAAACCGAATTAAACAATGGTTGGACGATGGCAGGTGAGCTTGCGGTTCAAAGTCACCCAGGGCTTGCCAATGAAACCTTGTGGGAAAGTGTTAAACAAAGTGCGTTTATGTTTTTTGCAGCCTTCGTTTTTGCCTATATTGCCCTGCTCTTTATCATTACTGCCATCACAAAACCCCTTCGTATTGTGGTAAACAAAATTGAAGATATTCAAAATCAAAAGTTTTCCCACATTAACTACAAACCTTTTACGAAAGAACTTTCTTTTATAACTCAGGCGGTAAACAGGCTTTCTTCGTCCGTTGAGGTAATGTTTAAAGAGTTAACCCAAAAGGCCGAGCAGTTTAGAATTCAAGCTTTTGAAGACAGCCTTACCGGTGTGCAAAATAGAAACGCTTTCACCCGCCATATGAACGCGCTACTAAGTAAAACTGCCACCTCGGATGAAGGCTATGTAATTTTAATACGCTTAGCACAACTAAACGCTATTAACATGACATTAGGCGCACAAGATGGTGATAAGTATGTTACTGGTGTGGCTGAAGAGCTTAAAAATTTCTCATCTAGTATTCAAGAAACATCATTTTTGTTTAGGATATCGGGCGCTGATTTTGCTTTGGTGACGGAGGCAATGACAAAACAAGAGTGCGAAGCGCACCTGCAGGTACTCAATACCACTTTGTCTCACTACAACCCGCTTAAAGATGGTAGTAAAGCAGTATGGATAGGTGCAGCACAATTCAATGACGAGCAATCTTTTTCTGAAATTATGGAAAACGCTGATAGCGCGCTTATGGCAGCTACAAAGCAACCCAATGGCTGGCAATTTGCGTCAGAGCTTTCTCACATTCACAGCAATACGGCGTGGAAAGAGCGTTTAAACCAAATATTACACCAGCAGTATGCCGATATACTTATTCAGCCTGTAATGAACGTTGACCAAAACACGCCCGCTTATTTCGAGGCATTTGCCCGATTTAAAGACAAAGATACTGGCAACCCTATACCAATGTCTCAATTAATTCCGGCGTCAGAGCGCTTGAACTTAATTCCTGAGGTAGATAAGTTGGTAGTAAGCCTAGTGCTTAATAAGCTAGCAAAAGATAAACGTAATGTTGCCATTAACATTGCGAACGCGTCGCTAGCTAATGCTTCGTTTAGGCAGTGGTTATTAGGTTTACTGAACCAAAATGAAGCGCTATGCACTCATTTGATCTTTGAATTAGAAGATTCAGCGTTAATTCACCACAAGAACGATGCGATATCATTTTGTAAAGTGCTAGTTAGTTTAGGCTGCAAGATTACGGTTGAACATTTTGGAGACAATCTTGCATCATTAGCAGGGTTAAGGGCTATTCAGCCTCATTTTGTAAAAATTTCCGGCAAACTTACGAAAGATATTCACTCAGACAAAGATAGTCAGTTATTTGTAAGTAGTTTATTAAGCATTGCACGCGGGTTAAGCATTAGCATTATTGCTGAACTTGTTGAGAATGAAGCCGAGTCGATTGCACTGTCGCAACTACATGTCTCGTATCAGCAGGGTTTTTACTTCGCCAAACCTTCGTTATGGCAGTTTTAATACACGCGAAAAATGAGCATAAGTGAATAGATGTACAACAAAAACGAGATCTTAGACGTTCACTTGTTGTACAATATGGCCATATGGCATTAGCAAGAAGCTAACCCGACGTTTTTAATCTAAGGATAAGTTATGCGTAGCAACGTTTTTTTATCTGTGCTTTTAAGCGCTTTAATCGCTTTTTCGACAGTTTCTTTTGCACAAGAAGGTAGCGTACCAGGCCTACAAGTTAGAAACCTTTTGGTTACTGAGATTGAAGAAGGTGCTGCGGTTGAGCAAGCAGCTAGTGAAGTAAGCCAGACCGTGCTTGATGAAGGTATGTTTTTTGATCCAGCAGGTTTATCGTACCTAAGCGAGAACCAAACTGCTTATCAATCGATGGTTGCTCTTCTGAATGACAATGCTACTGGGTTTGAAATTGCTATTGCAGGTTTTGGTGAATTGCCCGAACAACCTGCGCAAGTTGTTACTATCGCTATTCTGATGTTCCCAGAAGACGCTAACGAAATTTACAATATTGCCCTTCAAATGCAGGTTATTAGCGAAGAAGATGCGCTATTAGCGGTTATCAATGCGGGCGTAGATCCTAGTACCTTAACTGCAACTGCTGCAGGCGCGACTGGAAATACGTTCTCTCCGCTAGGTGTAGGTACTGGTGCTGCTGGTGCTGGCGGTGGCGATACCACTATCTCAGCTAACTAAAAGAGTCCTCTCATTAGACTGTTAAGCTAGTACGTTGTAAGTGCCTACTTTCAATACTCACAAAACCGAAAAGTTTCTTTTCGGTTTTCTTTTGTTTACCTTATTTTGGTTACCTTTATCACTAGGTGCCAACCGTCCGTGGGCGTGGGCACTAATGCAAATGTCGGTTTTCTTTCTTGGCGGCATTTTATTACTTACACACAAATCTCTACTTTCAAAGCTATACGCACAATACAAACTGCTGGTAATTGTATGGTTAGTATTTTTAACCTGGCAGCTTATCAATATAGTCCCTCTGCCTTTTTCTTTGGTAGAAACCCTACGCCCCGAACGCGTTAATTTTCTACTTAATGAAAATATTCAGGGCATGGAAAGTATAAGTTCGCTATGGCTACCTCTTAGCTTCGCTGTGGGCCAAAGCGACGTTATATTCTTTAAATCACTCGCCTATTGTTTCTTATTTTTTATAACGCTGACTTTGGTTAATACAGGCAAGCGACTTCGATATATATTGATAGTGATAAGTGCTGCAGGCGTGTTTCAGGCTATATATGGTTCTTTAGAAGTATTGTCTGGTTTGCAGTATAGCTTGGTGTTTAAGTTGCCTGTTTCGCATATTGCCACGGGAAGTTTTGTGTATAAGAATCACTACGCTAACTTTCTTTTGCTATGTTTAAGCGCTGCCATTGGCTATATGATAGCGAGTTTGCGTGTTCGAAGCGGTTCTAGCACTAGAGAGCGATTACGTAGAATAGTGCGCTTTTGGTTAAGCAATAAAGTGCTGTTTCGTATTGGCATTATTATTATGGTTATTGCGTTAGTTATGTCTCGCTCTAGAATGGGTAACAGCGCCTTTTTCATAGCCATGACTATTACCGCCACACTGGGCTTAATTTACTTCAAACCCCGCCAAAAAAGCTATGTAGTGCTATTTATCAGTATGTTGGTAATCGACATTCTTATTGTTAGTAGCCTATTTGGACTTAAGCAGGTTCAGCAACGTTTAGAGCAAACAAACTTAACTCAAGAAAGCAGAGATGAAGTTATTACTGATGCCCTGCCCCTTCTCTCTGAATATGGGATTATAGGTACAGGTGGTGGCACCTTTTATACGGTATACCCTCAGGTACAAAGTGAATCTATTCAGCACTTTTACGATCATGCTCACAACGAATACCTTCAGTTTGCTATTGAATTTGGCATAGTAGGCGCTGCCATTATAGCCATGCTCGTTTTGCTGTGCGCGAAAAGCGCCCTAAGCGCAATGCGACACCGTAGACATCCGCTGCCTAGGGGAACAGCCTTTGCCGCTGTCATGGCGGTTATAGGGATGGCATTGCACAGTACGGTAGACTTTCCTCTACAAGCGCCAGCAAATACCGCTATATTTATTATACTGTTAGCGCTAGGTACGTTAAGCCGCGATATACCTATGGGAAAGCAAGATAAATAACCAACATTGGTTTTATAACACAAGGGGATTTGTGTGGTATTAAAGATAAAGCGACCGATAAAAGAAGAGCCTAACGTTCAGCATATGCTGGAACGTATGCCTAAAAATGTTGCCAATTCTTTTACTGACGACCAACTGTTTCACTTAAACACAGCTCTTGCCGGCCGGCGATGGGGCAGCCACAAAGTTGATGTAAGAGGCACTATAGGTTTACTGCGAAGCCGATATTACTTCGTTTTACTGGCAGGCCGAGATAAGCGCGACCTATCGCGTACAGAAAGCCGCATAGGCAAACTGGTGATGGCAGCGGTTATTGCCCTGTTTTTGTGCGTTTCGTTAGTACTAGGCTTAGTGCTGCTGTATATATTAAAAAGCTGGCTGGGTATTAATCTTTTTGAAGGGTTTTCTTTAGGTCTTTGGGATTGGTTGAAAGAGAATACTTAAAAGTTCAGCGTCTAGTTTTGTGAACAGTTTAATAAGCCTGTACTTACAGCAAACGTAGATGGTCCAAGCCAACGGCACGCGTGTTCATTAAGATCATTTTCGCCAATAAGCCTCAAAATTGATTTTCTACTCAATGGGTTCTTTATACCTAAATCTAAGTGGTGTCTTAGTCGTTTCAAAATTTTAGCGTAATGCACTGACCTGTTAATATACATTGTGATACCGAATTCTGCTATAAACCTATGCACTATAGCGTCTTGTGGCCCAACATTAACCGCGGTATCTAAATATTGATAAAACTGGCTATCTAGCTCTCCAAGCTTCCATTTTACAGATGCTAAGCCTATCCAGCCCCCACTCCAATTAGGCCTTAGTTTTAAGCTTTTTTTATAGCTTAGCATCGCTCTGTGCAGTTCATCAGGTTCTTTATTCACTTTAGCTACAGTTTCTAAATCACTCTCTAAATTCGTACTGAAATGTAACCATTCGAAAAGCTGCCCTTGCAATTGATAATAAAGTGCATTGTTAGGTGCTTTATCAATTACCTCTTCAATCTTTGTAAGAGCTATTTCAACGTCTATTTTAGAAACTGAAGAAGGAGTACTACTCCAACTATCCAAACTATTTTTAACGCTATAATAGGTATTGCTAACGAAAAACTGATTTGCACTTCCCAAAAAGCTAAATAAAGCTATGGAAGCAACTAGAAACGTAACCGCATGATGCCATTTAAGCTTTTCCTTCCAATGCGCGAACTTACTGTCAACTTGCATGCTTTTTCTCCAGTGCTGTTATTACACTAGGAGTTTCTACAAAAGCTTTTTTTGCATACGTATAATCATAACTCGCAATTACTTCATAAGCTGCTTGCATATCATTGGGTCGTCTGACTAAATCGTGAGTGTCTGACGCTACTACATGAAACGCTCTTTTCTCTAATAACCGGTATGCAAACTCTTCTACTTTATCCCCAAAGCGACCGACGAAAGCTCCCGCGGTTGCTTGAAACAAACACCCTTGCTTTTGCAACCAATTAAATTTGTTATTTTCGGCAATTAATTCTCTATTACGTTCTGGATGCGCAATCAGTGGTTGAATATTATTGCGCAATAACCATTTTATCAGTACATCAAGCCCCTGAGGGATATGGCTATGTGGCATTTCAAGAAGTAATACATTTTTGCCATCGTATTTACCTAGGAATGGTAATTCACCTTTTTTGTACCATATAGGAATTAACTCATTCACACGAACTTCAGCTGCAAATGAAAGCGAAAGGGGAATTGACTCACGTTTAACGTGCTCTTTGAAAGAGTTGAAAGCGGCTTCTATTGAGCTTTGAGAATTATCAAAGTAGCCTCTATGTATGTGCGGGGTACATACCATATGGCTAACACCGCAGGTTACAGCCTGCTGAGCCATTTCAAGAGCAATGTCTAAAGTCCTGGCACCATCGTCGATGCCAGGAAGTATATGACTATGAAGATCTATCAATAATTTTCTTAGCTGCTTTTCTGACTGGTATATCCGTATTGGTCATAAAAGCCGGCGTACCTTTGTGCTACATCTGATTTGCGCAAGTTTACTTGATTCAGTACCACCCCATCAAGACGGTGGCCCACTTGCAGGAATCGCGATAAGCCATTATTGATTACTTTGTCACTTGTACTGTCAGCTCTAACAACGTAAATAACAGAGTCACAGGAGTTTGCTACGATCATAGAGTCGCTTACAGCCTGCGTAGGTGCCGTATCTACCACCACATACTTATACTCAGACTTAAGCTTAGTAATAAGCTCGTCAAACCCTTTGTCTGCTAATAGCTCCTGCGGGTTTGAAGGGATAGTTCCTGCAGAGAGAATATCAATATTTGATTCTTCATCTCGAACCAAACATTCCTCAAAACTATGCGACTTCAATACAAGATTCGCTACACCAGGTTGATAACTTGGAATATTAAACTGTTTGCCTATGCTTGGCCGACGTAAATCAGCATCAATTAATATAGTCTTATCTAGCTGACCCAAAGCAAAAGCTAAGTTAATAGATACTGTGGTCTTCCCCTCTTTGGGAACACTTGATGTAACCAAAATTGCCTGGTTTTCTTTTTCAATATTCAACAAAGAAAGACTTGTTCGTAGCGTTCTAACCGCTTCGGCAAACTGATGTTTCTTACCATCAAAAAACGTACGAATAGGTAAGTCCGTCTTTTTCTTGTGGGCAAGCCAAGGGATTAACCCAAGCATACGCTGCCCTAACTTCTTTTCTACATCGTCTACAGACCGAATACCACTATTAAGCGTTTCCATAACAATGGCAAGCGCGATACCAAAACTTAAACTCAGCACGAAAGCTGCTGCAATAAATAGCTTTTTATTGGGTTTAGAAGGTGTATAGCTGGGTAACGCACTGTCGAGAACGCGCGCGTTGGCCGATTCTAGGCCACCGAGCTCATCAGTTTCTTTTAGTCGAGTAAAAAATGAATCGTAAAGCTGCTGGTTAATATCTACTTCTCGCTCTAAAGCCTTGCGTTTATTATCCAGTTCAGCCAGTGACCTGAACGCAGCTTTAGACGTTTCGACTTCTTTCTGTAATTGAGCAACTTTTTGTTTCGATGATTCATACTGAGTTGTGATACTGCTTATTAAATCGGTAATTTGAGTATTTAGCGTATCTCTAATAGCTGTCAATTCAGCATTGGCCGCTATCATTTTAGGATGCTTCGGACCATAGATCTTACTGAGCTCACTGACTCTTGTTAACGCTTTACCTTCGTCTCTTCTAACGTCCCTCACAGCGGGGTGATTCAAAACTTCAGGTATTCTGGCCACATCTTCAATAGCATTACTATCTTTGATTTGGTTAAAAATGACACTGTTTAACTTAAGCTCAACTTCCGCTTCAGAAAGCTGAATATTTAGTCTTTCTAGTTCGTCTGATGCAAGCCCTACTACACCATCAATATTTACAACCTGATTAGTTTCATAAAACCTAACTAAGTTACGCTCTGCTGCATCTAACTTAGTTTTCAAACCGTCAATACTATCGGTAAGAAATGAAGTCGCCTTCGCAGTCATATCTAATTTAGCTTGAAGATAGTTTTCGATATAAACTTCGGCAATGGTGTTTGCTATTAAAGCAGATAAAGAAGGCTCTTCAGTAGTTACTGATATCTCAACTAATTGGGTCCCTTGAATAGACTTTATCTCTGTAGCTTGTGTAAGAAGATATGTCGCTTTTCGCTTTAATTTTTCGATTCGCTGAACTTCGGTCAACTCTAGAGTTTCTTTTTGTGGAAGAAACGGAAAAAACTCTGTAATACTAACTAACAGAGAGCTTTCTGTTTCCTCGGGCATAAAATCAGAATTATTGAATAGCGATAGACTTTCTACTGTTTTTTCTGCAACTTGGCGTGATTTAAGCACTTCTAATTGCGTAGCCATATAATCTTTGCTTTTTGTATCTATCCCGTATACTTCCTCAATAGATACTACGTTGGCTTTTTCAGCTTCGATTAACAGAGTTGTAGAAGATGTATAAAGTGGCGTCATCTTCATTACTAGAATCGCGACTAGCACTGTAAAGGCGATAGCCAGAAGTAATATTCTTAAGCTGTACCGTTTTATAATTCCCAGATAGTGCCCTAAGTCAATGAGCTCGTTATTATCTGTATCTTCCGTAATTTTTACTGCCATTTAGTTAGCTCACAAAATAGTTATATTTTAAAAGAAACGCTGGTTTACAGTTACGATATCACCCGGTTGGATCATATCTGTAACCAAGACACTAAATTCAAACTGTTGCCCATCGCTTTCGCGTACTATCGTTATTTTATCCCTATTAGCACGCTCCGTGTAACCACCTGCCAACGCAGCAGCTTTGTTAACAGATAGACCAGGCTGGTATGGATACCCACCAGGCCGCTTTACTTCACCATCAATGAAAAAAGGACGATACTCAACTATTGAAACGGACACGGACGGATTTACTAGATAGTCTCCTAATAAACCTTCATAAATAAGACTCTCAACTTCCGCTGCGGTCATGCCAACTAGCTTAAGTTCACCAAGGAAGGGGTAATTAATAGTGCCAACATCGGGCAAGCGGATTTCCATCGAAAGATCATCTTGCCCAAAGACGCTAATATTTATTCTGTCGCCAGAGCCAAGCTGGTATTGGCTCATACTCAAGTTCCCTTCTTGAGCCCAAGCACAAACATTCCAAAGTATGGCTAGAGTAAGAAAAGATATTTTTTTTATATTGCTTATCACAACGTAACCTCAGCTGACACACCGACCACACTTTGGTCGAAATTGATTGTTTCTCTGTTACTTTCTCTGTCTTCTATTGCGTAAAACAGTGAAAAGCTTAACCACCTTCTCGCTTTGTAATCCAAAGACGCTGCGTAAATAGATAGTTTGTCATCTCGATTGGTAATGTCTTCATCATCAACAATATATTCATTGTTTTCTCTTGCGTACCGCAAGCTACTACTTAAGCGTTCAAGCCATTGGTGTGTCCAAGAAAGTCTGTAGTTTCTACCGCGGATTAAACTACCCTCACCATTGGTTTCATTAGTATCTGCTGAGGTAGAAAAGTTTACGGTTGAGTATGTGAGTGGTTGCCACTCGATACCAACTTCCCAATCGGTTCCATAGAAGTTATCACGGTTGCTTGCCGCAAAATCTTTTTCTTTATATCCGATTTTTGCATAACCAGAAGTTGCTGCAGTATTTTCCCACGCAATACCAACCAAAAGACGGTTCTCATTACTCTCTAGAGAGTTTTCAAGCAGATTGTTATCGTAACGTATGAATGAGCGTGTGAAATCGAACACTAATTCAGTAGAGGGGGCAATTTGATAATTGAACTCGGCCCCAATTCTATTGGTCGCCCTGTCTCTAATGAGGTACGCAAATTCATTGCGGTCGTAATCTAAAGTGGTTCTGTCTGCTTTAAACACTACTTCACCAGCTGAACTTAAACTTCCGTATGTATATTCAGCGCCGTAGTACATACTTTTATAAGTATCAGGTGTGGTTAAGTCACTCCCGCCACCTAATGAAAACCCCGTACCTCGATCCTCATGCCCGTCTTCGTATCTTAAAATTGCATTGATTGCATGACGACTGTTTAACTCGTAATCGGTAAGGGCTTCAACGAAATGGTCAGTATAGTCATCCGCGCTGCTTGAAAAGAAAGTACCGCGTTCCAACCGATAACCAAATTGCACCGGGTTTCCGTCAACCTCTGTGGCTGCAATAATTTCAGGTGATAGAATTGAGCGCCAGCTATATATTTTTGCTTGACCGTCGGTTGCACGAGCAACATTGTCTACGTAGCTCATGGAAGTGTTGAGAGAAGGTATAATGTCAAATTGCCCTGCTTCAATCCTTCCTTGTTGTTGAGCTGCTACTGAATTGGCAACGCAAATAGCAACCATCGATAGCAATAGCTTGTTCTGATATTTCATTTCCTTTCCCTATTTCACTTTGCTATTCAAAATAGCTTAGAAGTTTTTACTGACCGTCGAAAACAGACGACAAAATCCAGATTAAGTACTTTTACAAATGCAAAGATTCTGACAATAATAAGCTCTGTACTTACAAAAGATATGTACACTCACTGCTCAAGAGTCCCCCGCTTGATCATGAAACAAGCTAAATTCATGCCATTAGAGACGCACACTATAACATGAAATTATTTCAACTTTATTTTCTTAAAGTTGGGTTATCTCTACTACTTAATATTCGTACTAATGATACCAATTTTAAAAAAACCATAAAGCTTATTTTGTAATAAAATTACAACAGAGATACAATATAATAAAGTCGTAGCATTAACTTGGGAATTCTGAGGTAGCATTTCTAAATTAAATGTTAAACACTATACGTACTATACTTTTCTTTACTGGGCACAGTCTTTGCTTTGAAGATTATGCCTAGTGTTAGTTTGCAAAATTTTAGCTACTTTCGATGGCACTATTTGTTGAAGGTATATCTAGCAAACCTAACACTTTTTATCTTATCGATTTAGAGACTCTTCCAATGGACAATCAAGTAGAATCTAACAAAGTTTTAAAATCACATCCCGTTGATTCTAGCGCCAGTGACGGCCTTGTAGTGCGAAACAAAAGTGGTTTTTCAACGCTTTATCGACTAATCGACTTATCGTTAGTTACTCTTTTATATTATTCATGTGCTGCATATTTCGAATCTACTATTGACCCAACTAGTCTGATCCTTTTATTCGTCAACGTGATTTGTTTTCAAATATCCGCAGAAGGCGTAGAACTTTATCGCTCTTGGCGTGGGCATCGTACACCTGAAATGCTTAGAGCTGCTGCAATTACGTGGGCTCTTAGTGTTCTAGGTACGTTAACGATAGGGTACTTCTTTGTTCAGAACATTAATACTCCTCCCATCGTCGTCTTGGCTTGGTTTGCGACGTCATTTGTAGGTTTAATAGCTTGGCGATTTGTAATGCGCAAATTTCTATTCCATATTAGAAAAAGTGGAATGAACTCTCGGCGTTCAATTGTTATAGGTGCAACGCAGCTTGGTGCAAACGTAGCCCTTCAGATACAGCAAAATGAACACCTTGGGATTCGCTTTAACGGTTTATTTGATGATAGAGATACGAGTCGCCTTCCCCATGAAATGCAGAACAATGTTTTAGGAAATATTGAGCAAGCCATAGAAATGGCTAAAAGAAATGAAGTCGACTATATCTATATTGCACTGCCAATGAGCGCAGAGAATAGAATTCGCTCAATTTTAGAGCAATGTAGCGATACAACTGCAAATGTCTATGTAGTTCCGAATTTCTTCATGTACAACCTATTAAATGCCCGTTGGCAAACAGTAGGTAACGTTCAAGCGCTGAGTGTTTATGACACACCATTCCAAGGTGCCAGTGATATTTTAAAACGTTTTGAAGATATTGTTTTAAGCTCTTTAATACTGATGATGATATCAATACCTATGCTTTGTATTGCAGCAGCAGTAAAGCTTACTTCGAAAGGTCCCGTAATTTTCAAACAAAAGCGTTACGGATTAGATGGTAAACAAATTACGGTTTACAAATTCCGGTCTATGACTACCCAAGATAATGGTGCAGTTGTAAAACAAGCAACCAAGAATGATGCGCGTTTAACTAAGATTGGTGGTTTCCTAAGAAGAACATCTTTAGACGAACTTCCACAGTTTATTAATGTTCTGCAAGGCCGTATGTCTATCGTTGGTCCTAGACCACACGCGGTCGCTCACAACGAGCAATATAGAAAGATAATCACAGGTTACATGTTACGCCATAAAGTGAAGCCTGGAATAACGGGTTGGGCCCAGGTTAATGGTTTACGTGGCGAAACCGAGACAGTTAACAAAATGGTTCAGCGTGTTGAATATGATTTGGATTACATTCATAGGTGGTCGGTGTGGTTCGATATTAAAATAGTGTTTATGACCGTCTTTAATGGCTTTATTAATAAGAACGCTTACTAGACAGAATTATTAGAAAGGGAAATCAGTAATGAAACCTGTAGTATTAGCTGGCGGCACCGGTAGCCGCCTGTGGCCGAAATCACGAGCAGCTCTACCTAAACAATTTTTGGCACTCACTTCTGACAGCACAATGCTGCAAGATACCATCACACGACTAAGCGGCACTGATGCCGAAGAGCCCGTATTCATATGTAATGACGCGCATCGCTTTTTAGTTGCAGAGCAGCTTCGTAAAAAGAATATTAAGCACGGTGGTATTCTGTTAGAGCCTGTTGGTCGTAACACTGCCCCCGCGATAGCACTCGCAGCATTACACGCCACCAAGAATGGCGAAGATCCTATACTTCTTGTACTTGCAGCAGACCACCTAATTAAAGACCAAAGTACATATCATAGTGCGATTACTAAAGCAGAAGCTTTAGCAAAAGAAGGTAAGCTTGTAACTTTCGGTATAGTTCCAGACCAACCGCATACGGGATACGGTTACATCAAGGCTGGAAATGTACTTAATGTCGGGTTTGAAGTAGCTGAGTTTGTTGAAAAGCCAGAACTTGAAACTGCAAAACAGTATGTTGAGTCTGGTGACTTTTTCTGGAATAGCGGCATGTTTATGTTTAAAGCTAGTCGTTATATTGAAGAGTTAGGTAAGTATCACCCTGAGATGCTAGAAATCTGTCGTCGGGCCATTGAAACTGAAGCCCCTGATTTAGACTTCATTCGTGTTGATTCTGAAATATTTTCTACCTGCCCTGACGACTCAATTGACTATGCAGTTATGGAGAAAACTGACAGCGCTGCAATGGTTCCATTAGATGCAGGGTGGAGTGACGTAGGCAGCTGGACTTCGCTTTGGGAAACAGCAGATAAAGATGACAACGGGAACGTTTGTGTAGGCGATACAATTTTAGAAAATACCAAAAATAGTTATGTAAACGCAGAACAGCGACTAGTTTCGGTAATTGGTTTAGAAGACGTGATAGTCGTTGAAACTAAAGACGCCGTAATGGTCGCGCACAAAAACGATGCACAGAGCATTAAGAACGTTGTCAATAAATTGAAAGCTGAAAAGCGCCCTGAATTTGAATTCCATCGTGAGGTTTTCCGCCCTTGGGGTAGTTACGATTCTATTGATAGCGGCGCACGCTTCCAGGTTAAACGTATCACGGTAAAACCAGACGAGAAACTATCAGTTCAAATGCACCACCACCGCGCTGAGCATTGGATTGTGGTATCGGGCAGTGCCAATGTGACTATTGATGACAATACTCAATTAGTAGCAGAGAACGAATCTGTCTATATCCCAATCGGTGCAGTACACGCACTAGAAAACCCCGGAAAAATCCCTCTAGAGCTTATAGAGGTGCAATCGGGCGCATACCTTGGTGAAGATGATATAGTTAGGTTTTCAGACCGCTACGGGCGTGTAGAGAAAAAATAATAGCACTAAGTGCTAAGTTGCGAATATAAGCAGAGCTTTGGCTCTGCTTTTTTGTGTTTAAAATTCCACATGTAGAAGCCCCCCTACTCTTTTGTTCTTTGCGCATGAAAACCTAGAGTAAAGCTAGAGAAGGCGCGCTTTTCTACAGATATTCAATAAATGGATATAAGAAGGGCGTGTTAAACAATGGACTAAATAAGTCTAAAACAAAGTCTGAACCCCAAAAACGAAAAAAGGCGAGCATCCTGCTCGCCTTTTTCCGAAAGAACTTAAACTTAATTAGTTAATAATTAAGCTAATGCGCCTTTAGCCGCTTCGACTAGTGCGCTGAAAGCTGCTTTGTCATGTACTGCGATGTCGGCAAGGATCTTACGATCGATTTCAACAGACGCTTTCTTCAAACCGTTAATGAAACGGCTGTATGACATACCATTTTGACGAGCAGCAGCGTTAATACGTGCAATCCATAGTTGACGGAATTGACGCTTGCGCTGACGACGGTCACGGTAAGCATATTGACCAGCTTTAGTTACAGCTTGTACCGCTACGCGATATACACGTGAACGTGCGCCGTAATAACCTTTTGCCTGCTTGAGGACTTTTTTGTGACGAGCACGTGCGATAGTGCCGCGTTTTACTCTAGCCATTAATCAGTCTCCTAAGTCTTATACGTAAGGCAACATGCGCTGAACCAATTTGGTATCAGAGTCATGAACCAGTTTTTTGCCACGAAGGTGACGTTTACGCTTAGAGCTCTTCTTAGTCAGAATGTGACGTAAGTGAGACTGTTTGCTTTTAAAGCGGCCAGAACCCGTTTTCTTAAAACGTTTGGCGGCACCGCTTACAGTTTTCATTTTAGGCATTGCTAAAACTCCGCATTGTTTAATATCGGTATTTTTCGTGTTGCAGTCACTTCATACCGGTTAATGTTTAGCAGCAAGGTGTTTAAGGGTGCAGATTCCTTAAAACTTTAGACCGTTACTACTTCTTATTTGGGGCTAGCACCATGATCATCTGACGGCCTTCCACACGACGTGGGAAAGACTCGCATGTAGCGATATCTTCTAAATCGGTTTTAACGCGGTTTAGTAGATCGATACCGATGTCTTGGTGCGCCATTTCACGACCGCGGAAGCGGATCGTAACTTTGGCTTTATCACCACCTTCAAGAAAGCGACGCAGGTTGCGCAGTTTGACCTGGTAATCGCCTTCATCAGTGCCAGGGCGAAATTTAATCTCCTTGACCTGAATTTGCTTCTGTTTTTTCTTCTGCTCTTTTTGAGCTTTACTTTTTTCGAAGAGGAATTTGCCATAGTCCATAACTTTACAGACTGGCGGCTCGGCATTTGGACTGATTTCTACTAGATCTAGGCTCGCTTCTTCAGCGGCACGCGTAGCATCTGCTAGCGAAACCACACCAACCTGTTCACCGTCTTTGCCAATTAATCTTACTTCTCTGGCTTTAATCTCATCGTTAATGCGGGCTTTGTCGCCCTGAGCCTTGTTGTTAGCGCCTTTAATGTGCTATTCCTCCAAACATTTAATTCTTTTGTCTGCTTTTGGGAGGTCGGTTGACCCAAAGTAAAACCAAAAGCAGACACCTTAATTGTGTATTATACACAATTTGCTCAACTACTTAATCGTCTTTTCAACAACTTCTTGTTGAGCCATGGCAATAAAGTCTTCCAGGCGCATTTTGCCTAGGTCGTCACCGCGACGAGAGCGCACTGCTACTTCGCCCGCTTCCATTTCTTTATCGCCCACAACTAGCATATATGGAATACGCTTTAATGTGTGCTCGCGGATTTTAAAGCCGATCTTCTCATTTCGCAAGTCAGACTTTGCTCTAAAACCTAATTCTTGCAGTTTTTTTACACAATCTGAGGCATATTCAGCTTGTTTGTCGGTAATATTCATTACCACAACCTGCTGAGGTGCCAACCAGAGTGGGAAGAAACCTGCAAATTCTTCGGTCAAAATACCAATAAAGCGTTCTAATGAACCCAAAATAGCGCGGTGAATCATTACCGGTACTTTGCGCTCGCCATCTTCTGCTACATAAGTAGAGCCCAATCGACCTGGCATTGAGAAATCTAGCTGTACGGTTCCGCACTGCCATGCACGGTCTAAGCAATCGTGCAGTGTAAACTCAATTTTCGGTCCGTAGAACGCACCTTCTCCAGGCTGATAATCGAACTCGATGTCATTGGCTTTAAGTGCATCCGCAAGCGCAGCTTCTGATTTGTCCCAAATCTCGTCAGCACCCACGCGCTTTTCAGGGCGAGTAGACAGCTTAACTTTGATGTTTTCGAAACCAAACGCAGCGTATGTCTCGTACACCATCTTAATACAGCCACTCACCTCTTCTAGGATCTGTTCTTCAGTACAGAAAATGTGAGCATCGTCTTGCGTAAAGCCACGAACACGCATTAGACCGTGAAGTGCGCCCGATGGTTCGTTACGGTGACAGCAGCCAAACTCAGCCATACGAAGAGGCAGGTCGCGGTACGATTTCAAACCTTGATTGAAAATTTGTACGTGGCCTGGGCAGTTCATTGGCTTAACGGCATATTCACGCTTTTCAGATTCAGTCGTAAACATGTTTTCAGCGTATTTGTCCCAGTGACCTGACTTTTCCCAAAGCGAGCGGTCCATCATTAATGGGCCTTTTACTTCGTCGTAACCGTATTCGCGTAGTTTCTTACGAACATAGCTTTCAAGCTCGGTATAAATTGACCACCCGTCGTTATGCCAAAACACCATGCCTGGCGCTTCTTCTTGCCAATGGAAAAGGTTTAGGGCTTTACCAATTTTACGGTGGTCGCGCTTTTCAGCTTCTTCTAAGCGCTGTAGGTAAGATTTAAGCTGCTTCTTATCTGCCCACGCAGTACCGTAAATACGCTGAAGCATTTTGTTGTCACTATCGCCACGCCAGTAAGCACCTGCCACTTTCATCAGTTTGAAGTGATGGCAGAACTTCATGTTTGGCACGTGAGGGCCTCGACACATATCTGTGTATTCTTCGTGGTGATACAGTGCTGGGCGGTCGTCCTTGCTGATGTTCTCATCAAGAATTTCCATTTTGTAGCTTTCACCGCGCGCTTCAAATGCATCGCGTGCTTCTTGCCAGCTAACTTTGTTCTTAACCACGTCGTAATTGGTTTTAGCCAGTTCAAGCATACGCTTTTCTAGTTTGGCTAAATCTTCCTGGGTTAGGCTTTCTTCCATATCAACATCGTAGTAGAAACCGTTGTCGATAACTGGGCCGATAGCCATTTTAGTGTTAGGCCAAAGTTGTTTGATAGCGTGACCTAACAAGTGCGCGCAACTGTGACGAAGAATTTCTAAACCTTCATCGTCTTTTGCAGTGATAATTTGAAGTTGTGCGTCTGCGTCAATCATGTCAACAGCGTCTACAAGTTCGCCGTTTACTTTCCCCGCAATGGTTGCTTTGGCTAAACCAGGGCCAATATCGTTTGCAACATCTAGTACAGAAACAGGGTTATCGAAAGCGCGTTGGCTTCCATCAGGAAGGGTAATTACAGGCATTTTAATTCCTTTACAGTGGTGACGCCTACTCTGCGCCACATGCATATTTTTGAAAATTTAATCGTGCTTTATAGCACTCGAAACTTGCTTTATTTGAAGCGACTAAAGTACAGCATAAAAATACAGCGCATTGGTACTGCAAAACTGTATACGCCTCGAACTTACTGAGTTTTCTCAGTATTAAAGCAAGTGGTGGATTATAACCAGTGTAGGGGCAACTTCAATATCGAAAAGCCTTTATTGGCTAATTTGTGAAGGTTTGATTTCGTTTAGGAAGATTTTGAGTAGGAATTTATGCATTTCACCATTTTTATCCCATACTTTAGTGTAAGGCGATAAAGGTTGCTGGACTAGCTCTTCGCTGGTGTTCTAGTGTGCCATAGGAAAGAGTCACTCAACACTCCAATCGCCTTGAAAAAAAACATTAAAACAAGCAGAGCGTGCAATATGTGGCATTTTATCAGCGAGCATATTTCAGATGAAACCCAGCAGTTTTTTAGCTGCCATAAAGCCGAACGAGTAAGTGGCGGAGATACACACGAAAGTTACATCATAAAAGATACGACCCATCGCTACTTTGTTAAAACCCGCAAATATGATGATACTCAGCAATTATCTCATGAAGCCGAAGGACTAGCGGCCATCGCTAACACGCAAACCATTGCTACCCCGCGAGTCATTTGCCATGGAATTACAGCCAATGAAACGCCTAATATGGAATATTTGGTACTTTCTCATGTTCGATTTATTGAACCTTCTGAAAATGACTATTTCATTTTAGGGCAGCAACTCGCTGCATTTCATGCGGTTAACGCCTACACCAGCTATGGATGGCCGCATGACAATTACATTGGTGCCAGTGTACAAACAAATGGAAGAATGGCGTCTTGGGCTGACTTTTTTGCAGAAAAACGGATTGGTAGCATGCTAGAACGCTTGGCATCAATTGGTATATGGAAAAGCGAAGATGGCAATATAGACGATATTGTTACTCGAGTAAGACATCTCTTGAGCTTACATCAACCCCACCCTTCACTACTTCATGGCGACTTGTGGGCTGGCAATGCAGGCTTTAATAAAAAAGGACCGGTGTTATTTGACCCCGCTGTGTATGTTGGCGATGCGGAAACCGACCTTGCCATGGCCGAATTGTTTGGTGGCTTTCCCCAATCATTCTTTGAGGGTTACCATCAACACACCCCAATTGAAAAAAATTACCGATTAAGAAAACCAATTTACCAGCTTTACCATATTTTAAATCACGGGTTATTATTCGGCGCACATTACATTGCGCAAGCCAGACAAGTAGTAGACGACATTTACAGCCCCTAATTCCTAAGTAGTGCCGCGCATAGGCAATGTATAGCGCGATATACAAAGCGACATACGAACAAGCCTGTACGTTATTGTCTGTTACTTGTTTATGCGTGAATTACCGTAGAAATCCTACATTAGATAGCGCTTAACATGTGTAAGAACAGCATATAAACATATGAAGATTTAAAATAGAGAGTAGCTTTTATTATGACAAACTCAGGCCCTGTAGCACTCATTACCGGGGCAGCAAAGCGAATTGGCGCCGCCATGGCGTGTCAGCTTCATAGCGAAGGCTATCGCGTTATTATCCATTATGGGCATTCTAAAGACGAGGCACTCGCGCTGGCTGAAAAGCTAAATAGTCAGCGGGAGGACTCTGCTACCTGTCTCCAAGCCAACCTTTGTAATTCAGACGAAGTAAGTGCACTTGGGCAGCGAGCACTAGGCATTTGGGGTCAGATAAACGTTTTAGTAAATAATGCTTCTAGTTTTTACCCCACTCCGGTGGGCGAAATTTCAGAAGACGACTGGGTATCTCTGATAGGCAGTAACGTGAAGGGGCCATTGTTTTTGTCACAAGCATTGGCACCAGCATTAGCGGTAAATGAAGGCTGCATTGTCAATATGGTCGACATGCATATCGACCGTCCACTCCCCAAACACAGTGTTTACCTCATTGCTAAATCCGGTCTTGCCTCACTAACCCAATCGTTAGCTATAGACTTAGCCCCCAACGTTCGCGTAAATGGTATTGCGCCAGGGGCAATTTTGTGGCCAGAACGGGAAATGGACGAGGACGAAAAAGACAAACTGATATCAAGTATTCCACTGGGTGAACTAGGTACACCAAATGATATTGCTAAAACATTGTCGTTCTTAGCATCGGCCCCTTACATCACTGGACAAATCATTTATGTCGATGGCGGGCGCGGACTTCATACTGGTGCCTCCGCGTGAATATTTCCCAAGCGAAACCATGGCACCTAAAAGTTTCGCAACTAAGAAACGCTTGCCGCGCTGGTGTCATCAGCGTTGCCATGTTTGCTTTGCTAGGCTGTTTTGGCGGTAGTACCGTAAAGCAAAGCATTGACGATTACGCCGCACGACTCTCGCGTGTACTCGATACGCCCCTCCCCGATTCGTTTAACGATAAGATTACCACCCCGCTTCCCAAACTTGCTGACTCCGCCACGCTTAAACACGCTATTGAGGGCGTGAGTATAAACATGCGTGAGTTTTATGCGCTGCAAGATTGTGAGTTAGGCACAGTGGTTGCCGAACGCAATACGTCGCTAGGAAAAAGTCAGCTGCCATCACAGCGGCTTGTTTATGAGAGCAAGCTGCTTAATGTACTCAAAAGCTGTGAAGCAATGCTCACGAAAGAAAACGAGTCTAACCAGAGAAACGCGGCACTGGCAGCAACCATCGCATCGTGGCGTGAACAAAAGACACAAGACTACAGTAAAACGTGGGCAAACCTAGTCCAAGGGAGCCAAGAGTTGCGTCTGGCGCTTAATACACCTGAACGTCTTTTCTCAGTTGAAAATAATAAAGACGCACTTTCTAGCGTAAACGCGCTTTATTACATCAACAGCTTAAGTAACAAAGAAGTGCTCTTGAGCGATATGTATTCTTCCACTACAGCATCGAGCGATACAGAAACAGAGGATACGAATGAAAATAATAGTGAGAGTATTATTGAGAGCAGCGAGCTTGAACAACAATTAAAAATTATACGCTCAGCCAGGTTACCCGCTACACTTTGGCATACACAACAAACCTTAACGCAAAACCTCTCATTGCTTACGAATATGCTTGAAACCGAGCTTGATGCGGTAAGCTGCCCAGAAGGCCGCGCCAGCGACAAAGCAAAAATATTGCGTAATGTATTCTATCTTTTCTTTATTGAGGAAATTCAACCTGTAGGAAGTTTGGTAAATCAATACCATTACAAACTAGCGCCATTATGGGAAGACTGGCTTGCGCAGCCGTCGCTGCACGAGGAATTCAAACGCTACATCAGGCAACAGTCACAAGACGGATTCAATCAATACAGCAGCGTCATGAAAGCGCATGTCAACTTATGGCAAGGGTTCCTTGGTAGATGTAATCTATCGCCCGTCGCGCCTGTTTAATAGCGAGACGAGCAAATCCACCAGACCAGCTTTTGCTGAACATCTCCTCACCTCTGGCCAGCTTTGCTGTAACACGTTCAATATGTTCGTTTCCCTTCTAGATTTGAAAAGAGGGCAAATGACACATTCCAATAATCCTTCACATAATAAATGTTAAAGAATATTTTCTCCTGCCTCCGGATCTCTCGAATTCCGGGCCTGCTCTCGTATCTCATGGGCTTCGGAAGACACATCATCATTAATTTTCGATTCTTGTGGGCGCGTATTTCCAGCCCCTTTAGCACTTGACCTTTCGTTTCGATTTTCTGTGGCTCCACTATTCTCTTCGCTATCCAAGCTTTTTACTTTCTTTTGGTCTGTAGTTATTTCACGTAACTCATTTGCTTCATTTTCAGAAGGACGAGCGCTTGAAGCTTCTTTCTCGGAAGCGTGGTAAATATGCATACCCTCAGGGAAAATGCGCTCTCTCGCATCATCAGGCATACTGATATTCGCCTCTAAGAAGGCCTGAGTGATTTTACGCATCAGCACCGACGCCATTTTTAATACACTCGTTTTCTCTACATCCACCCAAAAATAAACCTTGATGTTGTAGGTCGAGGGGCCTAATTCGTCGATGAGAATTTGCGGTTCAGGGTCGGTTAACACGTTGTCTTGTGCTGACGTAATTTCTTGTGCAATTTGCTGCGCCTGTTGTATGTCAGCATCGTAGCCAACGCCAATAACAAACTGGCCACGCATAAGCGGATTGGCCGTAAGGTTTTTGATTACCCCTTTGTAAATAGTCGCGTTAGGTATTTGAATATGGTTGCCGTCAAAATCCACCAGTGTAGTCGCACGTGCCGTAACTTTCTGAATGATGCCGGTGAAATCGTTGATTTGTACGATATCCCCTATTCTAAAGGGGCGTTGAATAGTAAGCAGTAGACTTGAAATAAAGTTCTCGGCGATGTCGCGAAAGGCGAAACCAAGAATAAGCCCTACCACACCTGTACCACTCACCACCGCGATTGCAAACCCGGTGAGCCCAGCTAAGAACAAAAATAGATAAATACCGAGTAAAATTAAGACTAAACTGACGCTTCTTTGAATGACTGAGCGCAGCAGTGGAGATGTAGTCGTACGGGTTAACGGTTTAACTAAAACCCTTGCAATATGCGGCGCTAAAAGGATAAACGCCGCCATGATAACTAAGCCTAGCGCCAACCCCGGTAATCGATAAACAAAGTTCTCCCAAAGCTGAGAGAGTAGTGACTGTGCACTTGATAAACTGCTTATTGCGCCACCTTCGTCACTTTGTTGAAGCAAAGTTTGTATTAAAGGTTCGCTGTCGGTTTGCGGGAAAAAAAGCCCCACTCGCTTGTTTAAAATAGAGGGTTGCAATATTTGTTGCGCACTGAACATCACCTCACTCCTTGGCGTTCATGTGTTTCGGTTTTTAATATAAATAACTACGACGCGATAACTAAATAAGATCCCAGCCCGATGGTAAATAAAAAACTGCCCCATATAGCGTGTTCTATAACCACCACGGGCGTCGAGTTAGTTTGCATATACCTATAACCGAAAATGCCACCGCCAATCCAAGAAATGACTACAGCAATCCAGTTACCGTACACTAAGTGGGCTAAACCAAATAAAAAAGTACTTAAGGCCCACCTTGCATATTTCGAAGGCAGTATTCGCTTGTAACGGTGGAAAAAGTACGTTCGAAAAATGATCTCTTGCGGGATGACCGACACAAGCGGATAAATCAATAATGTAGCTACCCACATCCATGGCTGGTTCATAGGCCAATGGAGGAACAATTCCGGTTTAAAAAAGTAAACTACCAGCGCCAGTAAGCTCGCCCAAGGTAAAAACAACCTTAGCGTACTTTTTAAATGCGTTCGATAGTCGTCCCAATGCCACAATTTAATGCGTTTAAATTGCTTATCTGCTAACAAGATAGCTAAGCAACAAAGTCCCATAACGCCTAGAATAGGCATGAGATAATTTGCAAAATGCTTTATCCAGTAGAGAACGGCAAAGGGAATCACTACAAAGAGCAAGATCAATTCAGACCACAGCTTTGCCACAACTCACCTCTTTCTCTCGATCATGCTAAGTTCGCTGATCGATTCCCCAAACGTTTTTACTAACTAGAATCGATGCTAAACCAACAAGATAATTACCAACCTATGACACTTTTATGAATTTTTACGGTTTATGTCTATGAAAGTGTAGTGCCAATTTGCAAAGCATGAGTGATTAATTAGGTGATACTTTAGCCGTATGCTTTACTGCGCATTCGTAACTCTTTATATAGATAAGATTTTTTAAGATCAGAGGAAACTTATAAGCGTTTTTTAGCAGTGCGCAACAACGCTTATTATAGTGTTCTACTTCAATAATCGGCTTCGAAAAACCCATTTTGAAGTACGTGAACGCGTTGCATTCAGGTAGTGTTTGTATATCGCACAAAAGTCGTGAAATAATTGCATAAGATGTATAAGGCGATACCAATGACAAAAAATAGCCCTAGCGACGTTTTACAGCAAATTGAAAACCACTATGCCTCTTTGTCCCCTTCGGGAAAGGCTATTGCGCATTATATTCAGCAGAATCCTATCGCAGTATTAAGTCAATCTACGTCTTTAATTGCAGAAAAAACGGGGACGTCAAAGGCCACAGTCAGTCGCTTCTTTCGCCAGCTGGGTTTTGACTCGCACCAGCAAGCTAAAGAAGCGCTTGTTCAGCTACGTGAGCAAGGCGTGCCTGTTGTAAGCCCTTCAAGTGGCGTACTTCAGCATGAGAATGATAGTAAGAATTTGGCCAATACATTTGAAAGCACTTCCTCAGAGGCGTTGACAGATATTGCTAAATTGCTGGCATCAGCAGGCCAGGTCACCTTGATTGGTTTTAGAAACGCCTACCCCATTGCACTTCATTTCAGGCAGCAACTCAAACAAATTCGTGCGTCGGTCCGTGTACTTCCTCAGCCCGGTCAAACACTTAGTGAAGATATTATCGACCTAACCGAAAATGATCTTGTCGTACTTTTTGGTTTTCGTCGTAGAACCCGACAATTCAAGTTTGTTTTAAATAGTATTAAACACTGTAAAACCGTATTAATTACCGATCCAACGGGCCAAGGATATCGTCACGATGTCGACCACCTGCTGGTTACCCACATTGGCAGTGATTCGCCTTTTGATAGTTACGCGGCTCCAATGAGCCTGGTTGCATCACTGTGTAACCTCACCTACGAAGTATTAGGAAGCCAGGCCGCAGACCGCGTCGACGCAATTACTGACATCTACATTCAAATGGATGAGTTAGAAAGTCCAAAGCGTTAACTCTTCCCATGAAACACTTTTTAAGCAATACTATAAAGAGAGCGGATAGCAGAGAATTGTTATTTTGCAAGCGTAAAGGGAACTAAAGCGCTTAAAAATGGGTATAATTATTAATTCACAACGCTTATTTTGGGTTTTAATGCATAAGAACGTACCTGTTAATTTAATTTCACTGCTAAAAGCGTGTGGTTGGAGTTGATATGGATAAAACGCAAGTAGTCATGGAAGAAGCTAACGGTGTGCTAGACTTTTGGTTTGGAGAACTCTCCCCAGAGCAATGGTTTAAGGAAGATGCAGCACTAGATAAAACGATCACTTCGCGATTTTCAAAATTGCGTGCAGCAGCCATAAAGGGCGAGTTGTGGCCTTGGCGAGCGACGGCTACCGGTCGTCTTGCCGAAATAATTCTTCTCGATCAATTCTCGCGAAATATTCATCGCAATGACAAAGATGCATTCAGTGCAGACAGCATTGCTTTGGTTCTTGCGCAAGAAGCGGTAAGTGTTGAAGCCGATAAAGTACTTACACCGCAGCAGCGCGCGTTTCTGTATATGCCGTTTATGCATAGTGAATCACTCGCAATCCACGACGTCGCATTGGAACTATTTTCACAAGAAGGCCTTGAAAGAGAATTCACCTTTGAAAAGCGCAATCAACAGATAATTGAAATGTTTGGCCGCTACCCTCACCGCAACCGAATTTTAGGGCGCGAGTCGACACCAGAAGAAGTTGCATACCTGAAGCAAAACCCCCAAGGCTTTTAGCAACTTATTTAGTGTTCTTTAACGATTTACTCAGCGCTTTTCCAATTATGTAACTCACAGAGATTAACGTACTTACTAAAGTGTCCAGTGAGGTAACATTCGTTTCTCTTGACTTTTTAATGAAACAGTTGTTTCATTAATCTAAAGACGAATAAAGAAACAATAACGAATAAGTAACGCGCTGTGAGCTCTCCTTTTGTACTGAAGCCCTGTGATGCCAAGTTCACACAGGCAATTAAAAACCTAGAAATCGCATTCAGTCTTGACGGTAGTGTTAAAGATGACGCATTTTCGGCGTCAGGAAAAGCGCTGAATCAGGCAAAAAGTCAAAGTAAATTGCCGCTTAGCGGACTAGGTCTGGCAGTGAAAGATTTGTTTCACATTGAAGGATTGCCAACTGCAGCAGGAAATCCTGATTGGTTAGCCACACACGCGATTCCGAAAAACACAAATCGTTGCGTAGCAAAGATGCTTCAAGCGGGTGCCACGTTCAAAGGCAAAACCATCACTGATGAACTTGCCTACAGTTTACACGGGCAGAATAAGCACTACGAAACACTGGTAAATCCAGTGGCACCAGCTCATATACCTGGTGGTTCTTCGTCAGGTTCAGCGGTGGCCGTTAGCGCGCACCTTGCCGACATAGGGCTTGGTACCGACACCGGCGGCTCCATTCGCGTACCGTCTAGCTATCAAGGGTTATGGGGGCTTCGCACCACGCACGGCGTTGTGGCCTGCGACAATATGGTGGCACTTGCTCCGTCGTTTGATACCGTGGGCTGGATGACACGCGACCTAAACACGCTGACTAAGGTTGCCAATGTCTGCATAGATAGCGCAACACAAAGTGAAATATCAGGTTCGCCTCGATTTGGCATAGCAGCGCATTTATTTGAGCAGGCCGCTCACAAATCGCTGTGCAAAACATGGCTTACAGCGCTGGCAGATAACAACGACTGTATTGTATTGTCAGAGACACAGCTAGATGTAAAAACCTTACAAACTGCCGCTACCTTTCGTACCTTACAGGGCAATGAAATATGGCAGCAACACGGCGAATGGATTGAATACACTCAACCCGATATCGCCAAAGATATAATGTTGCGCTTAAATTGGTGTAAAACCATAACGACACAAGATGTACAACAAGCTAAAGCGCAACAATCTGTGGTAATCAATCATTTAAATGCTCTATTTGAAGACATAGACGTACTGATTATTCCCACGACACCCGGTGTAGCACCTCGATGTGATGCCGATGAAACAACGCTGGCAAATGATAGAAACGCTCTGCTCGCACTCACGGCGATAGCTGGGCTTGCGGGATTACCCCAACTTCATTTGCCGTTGTTTACCCTACACAACGCCCCATGCGGATTATCGCTAGTGGGCAAAAAAGGCAACGATCTTGCACTTCTCGCGTTAGCAAAAAAGCTAACCACTCGCTAAACGTGTAAAGCGCGCCTGTTTTTTTAAGTTGCACTTAAAAAAAGCATTAGCGCCCTATCGCATTCAAGTTGAAACTAGAAAGCGGAAGTAAGACCTAAGCGCCCGTCATTTTGCCTGATTTGGGCTTAACCTGACTGCGCGGTTGCCAAGTTTTTGAAGGAATTAAAAATGAGTGAAAAACCAAATATAGCGTTTACTGCCCCTCACTTTGCGGCATCGCAAGTGGGCTTAAACATATTAGAAAAAGGCGGCACCGCTATTGAAGCTATGGTAGCTGCTGCAGCCTCTATCGCGGTTGAATACCCGCACATGAATGGCATGGGCGGTGATGGATTTTGGCTAATCAGTGAACCTGGTAAAAAGCCGATTGGCATTGATGCATCTGGCGTAGCAGCAAAGGGCGCGACACCTTCTTTCTACGAGGGTAGCGATGCCATACCTAGTCGAGGCGGAAAGTCAGCATTAACCATGGCAGGCGCAGTTGCTGGTTGGCAAGCCGCGCTTGAAATAAGTCACAAATGGCAAAGCGGTTTACCATTAAGTACATTGTTCGATACGGCGATTAGTCAAGCTAACTGGGGGATTGAAGTTACCCAGAGCTTGGTGGATGCCAGCAACAAAACCTTTGACGAGCTAAGTGCGGATGAAAATTTCGCTCAGTTTTTGATTAAGGGGAAAGTCCTTAAAAAAGGTAAAATTTTAAAGCTAACAAAGCTCTCTGAAACTTTGAAGCATTTAGCAGAAAAAGGGTTAGATGACTTTTACCACGGTGAGTTAGCTTCGCAGCTGGCAGAAGACTTAGAAGCCGCCGGCTCCCCTATTCGTCTTGAAGATTTCAATAATTACAAAGCGACAATTGTTGAGCCATTGTCAGTATCCACCAGCAAAGGCAAGCTTTATAACTTGCCGGCGCCCACACAAGGTGTGGCGTCGCTCATTATTTTAGCCCTGTACGACAAAGTTCAGCATTTAGGCAGCACCGATGCTGACATGGTGCATTTACTTATCGAGTGCACAAAACAAGCTTTTATTGCGCGCAACGCGAACGTTACCGACCCGTCTCGTACGCCCGTTAACTTACAAAGCCTGTTAAGTGATGATGTACTTGATGAAATGGTGAAGAACATTTCTTTAGATAAAGCACTTCCTTGGCCCCATGAAGCCAAGCACGGCGATACTATTTGGATGGGTTGCTGCGACTCTGAAGGTCGAATGGTGAGCTATATACAGTCGCTATATTGGGAGTTCGGCTCGGGCGTAGTGAGCCCGCAAACAGGCATTGTGTGGAACAACCGTGGCACTTCGTTTTCACTCGATCCAAACAGTAACCAATATTTGGCGCCAGGCTTAAAACCATTTCACACACTTAACCCCGCTTTCGCTGAGCTTGTTGACGGTCGACGCATGAGCTACGGCACCATGGGTGGTGAAGGTCAGCCTCAAACCCAAGCGGCGCTGTTTGCTCGTCATGTGTACCACGGTCAACCTATCGCCAAGGCTATTTCCCTAGGCCGTTGGTTACTTGGTAGAACCTGGGGCGATCAGAGTCACAACTTAAAAGCAGAGCGTGACTTAGTTGAGTATGTGGGGGAAAGCTTACTGGCACGGGGCCACGATATGGTGACGGTAGATCCTTGCAACGAACTCATGGGTCATGCTGGTGCAATCATTCGCGACACAGAAGGTACGGTTAGCGGCGCAAGCGACCCAAGAAGTGACGGCAAAGCCTACTTTGGACATCGCTAGTTTATTCGCAGTGGCTAAGACGCAGCACTGACAAATAGTTGAACCAACAAACGTTAAAGAGAAAGAAATCACATGCAGTTTTTAATGGATAACCTAACGGTTATATTATCGCTTGCGGGAACAGGCGTTTTCGCAGGCATATTAGCAGGTATGCTTGGCGTAGGTGGCGGTATTGTCATCGTGCCGGTACTGTTCTTCTTGTTCCAAGCCCTTGGTGTGTCCCCTGAGAGCGCAATGGTAATAGCCACGGCAACGTCTCTGGCAACCATCGTCCCTACTTCAGTAAGCTCTATTCGTGCTCATCACAGTAAGGGCAATGTAGACTTTGCGTTGCTAAAAGCGTGGGCAGTGTTCATTTTAATTGGCGTGCTTGCCGGAAGCTATGCGGTGACGGCGGTTAACCCGACGTTCCTTACCTTACTGTTTGGCATTATTGCAACCTTGTCTGCCATTAATATGCTTATTGGCAAGAAAGACGCGCTATTTAAAGGGCTACCGGGCCGCGCGGGTCAGTCGATTATGGCAACCTGCATTGGCCTATTTAGTTCTATGGTAGGCATTGGTGGCGGTACGTTAACCGTGCCGACTCTCACATTTTGTAACTACCCAGCACACAAAGCGGTGGGTACCGCTGCTGCAGTCGGTTTAATTATTTCGCTTCCAGCGGCACTCACGCTGCTATTTGTTGGTACCACTCCTGTTGACGCTCCCTTCGCTACGTACGGCTATGTAAACTTGCTGGGGTTTGTCTGCATTGTTCCGCTCACCGTGTTATTTGCGCCTGTCGGAGCAAGCATAGCCAACAAGCTAGACGCTGGCTTACTTAAGAAAATCTTCGCCGTTGTTCTCATCATCACTGGCTTGCGCATGCTAGCGCAAGTGCTTATCTAGGAGTGCCCACATGTCTAAAGAAGCTTCTAACAGAACGTTTGCTCCACTATCCCCGCCGCCTCGCTTGCTAATGGGCCCGGGCCCAATTAACTGCTACCCCCGTGTGTTAAGCGCCATGTCTACCCAGTTAGTAGGTCAATATGACCCTGTAATGACTGGCTACATGAACGAGGTGATGCAACTTTACCGCGATGTTTTCAATACGAAAAACCAGCAAACTTTTTTGGTTGACGGTACGTCGCGCGCTGGAATTGAAGCTGTATTGGTGTCGGCAATTGAGCCAGGCGATAAAGTCCTCGTGCCTATCTTCGGGCGTTTTGGGCATTTGCTTGCTGAAATTGCAGAGCGCGCCGACGCTGAAGTTCACACCATTGAAGTGCCGTGGGGCGAAGTGTTTTCACCTGAACAGATTGAAAAGGCGATAAAAGACGTAAAACCAAAACTGCTTGCCATTGTTCAAGGGGATACGTCCACCACCATGCTGCAGCCGCTTGCAGAAATTGGCGCGATTTGTGAAGCAAACGATGTGTTGTTTTACTGCGATGCAACAGCGTCAGTAGGTGGGAACCCGCTAGACGTTGATGCATGGAAATTAGATGCGGTGTCAGTTGGCCTGCAAAAGTGCTTAGGAGGCCCATCAGGCAGTGCTCCTATTACACTAAGCGACAAGTTTGTTAAAACCGTGCGTACCCGTCACCACGTTGAAGCCGGCATTCGCGATGCTCACCATGAAGCTGCGCGTGGCCCTAAAATTCGTTCTAACTACTTCGACTTGCCCATGATCATGGATTATTGGGGCGAAGAGCGACTAAATCACCACACCGAAGCGGCCAGTATGCTTTATTGCGCCCGTGAATGCGCGCGCCTGCATTTAGAAGAAGGCCAGCAGAACGTGATTGCTCGTCACAAAGTAGCGGGCGACGCCATGCTAGCCGGCATTCAGGCCATGGGACTTGAGCCCTTTGGCGATCTGAAACACAAAATGTACAACGTTGTAGGTGTTCATATTCCCGAGGGTGTTCATGGCGAAGAGGTACGCGAAACCTTGCTTCTGCGTTTTAACATTGAAATAGGCACTAGCTTTGGTCCGCTGAAAGGAAAAATTTGGCGCATTGGCACTATGGGCTATAACGCCAGAGAAGATGCCGTGTTACATACCCTTCAGTCCCTTGAAACTGTGCTTCGTATGCAAGGGTTTGCGCTACCTGCCGGTAAAGGGGTAGATGCTGCGCTTAGCGTTTATGCTAAGGCTAAAGCGGCGGGAGTCACCAATGGGTGAATTCGCAGAATTTGCTGAATTGGCTACGCAAGTTATGGCAAGGTGCGAAACATTAGGCACCTTAAGCCAGGACCCAGCCTGTTTAGACAGGCGCTATTTGACCGAACAACACAAGCTTGCAAATCAACTCGCCTCAGGGTGGATGATTGAAGCCGGAATGACCACCTGGCAAGACGCCGTTGGCAATATATGGGGGCGCTATACATCAAGCGTGCCCAACGCACCGCGATTAATTCTAGGCAGCCACCTCGACACTGTGCCTAACGGCGGAAAGTACGACGGCATGCTAGGCGTGGTCGCCGCTATTTCGCTGGTCGCTATGTTTGATGGCACGCAAACCAAGTTCCCTTTTCATATCGATATTGTGGGTTTTTGTGATGAAGAAGGCACGCGATTTGGCACCACCCTTTTAGGAAGCCGCGCGCTCACCGGTAAGTGGCAAGAGCAATGGCGTCATTTAAAAGATGAAAATGGCGTGAACTTAGAGCAAGCCATGGCGAACTTCGGCCTTAATTTCGACGCAGTAAACAGTGCCGCTATTTCCCGTACCGACATTCTGGGCTACATAGAACTTCACATTGAACAAGGCCCTGTTTTAGAGCAAGAAAATCTGCCTGTTGGCGTTGTCAGTGCTATTGCTGGTGCAAAACGTTTTAATTTTTCAGTAGAAGGCATGGCGGGTCACGCTGGCACTGTGCCGATGTCTATGCGCAAAGACGCGCTGTGCGCAAGTGCAGAGATGCTATTGGCTGTAGAGAGCATAAGCTTGCAGCGTCCGGGCGTTGTAGCCACGGTAGGTAAAATTGAGAATGCGCCAAACGGCGTTAACGTCATTTCTGGTCGCACACGTTTTTCTCTCGATATCAGAAGCGAAGATGATGAATTGCGAGATTCTGTCTTGGCAGAAATATTGCAAAAGTTTGATGCCATTGCGCATGCAAGACAAATAACGCTAACACAGGAGCAAACCCACAGCGCGCCCGCGGTACATTGCGATAGCCAGCTGAAAGAAGCACTCGTTCAGGGGGTAGAAGAAAGCGGGATTAAGCCAAGAGTCCTTGCCTCGGGAGCAGGTCATGACGCTATGGCTATTGCTGATATTTGCCCTGTGGCCATGTTGTTCACACGTTGTAAGGGCGGAATAAGTCACCACCCTGCAGAATCTATTACCATTGATGACGTGGCCGCCAGTTTGTCAGTACTTTATAAAACCATTAGCAAGCTCAAGCATACGTAGTGGTCAAATCAGTAAAGTTTTAATGAAGGGTTAATAATGAAAATAACAAGGATTTACAACGATGAAGCAGGCAAAAGTCATTTTGGCGAAGTGGAGATTGCGCTAAAAGACGGCGGTCCTATCGGTATGCTTTCAGAGAAATTCGGTGCAGATAAAATAATTTTTCGCGAAACGCCCGCAGATTATGATTTTAAGTGGCATCCAGCGCCGGCGCGACAACTCCTTTTCATTATTAAAGGGCGTGCTGAATTTACGGTGTCTAACGGTGAACGTCATGTGTTTGGAGCAGGTGACGTACTATTGCTAGAAGACACAGAAGGCGAAGGCCATTGTTCCCGCGCAATGTACAATGAAGTCCGCCACTCAATTTTTGTGACGTTAGATGAAGGCGTAGTCCTATAAAACGACCGTTCGCACTGCTCTGAAAAAATGCGCTAATTTAGCGCATTTTTTTGTTTAGGCACCAAAATGGGGCTTACGAATTGCCTAATTATTTGCACCTGACCCAAATTCACATAAAAAGCACTTTAAAACAATAACTTAAAAACACATTACCAAGCAGACCAACTGGTCAATATCTTGCAACCATAGAGCAACTATTGCTAAGAAAAATTGCTCATGTCATTTGTTGTACGAACCCTGTTCATTTTGTCTTTATCCTTTGTTGGTCTTTATTCCGCCGCAAACCCCTTTCCTACTGAAGAAGACGCAAACAATTGGTTTAAGCAATATACACAGTCATTGACCGACTCACAGACCTATCAACTACTTAAACAGTTTCCAAAAGGCGGTGACTTGCACCATCACTTATCAGGCTCGGCGTACGGCAAATGGTGGTATGAGCTAGCAACTAATCAAGCGCTAAACGGCGGCTATCAGTACTTCACTAAGATAAATCATAGCGAGTGTGACTCGGCGCCGTCTCCGTCTTCGCCAATTAAGGAAATAACAAGGAATAACCATGTCTTCAAATCACAGCGAACTACTTTACGATTTACATGATAGTCCGGCATTTCTTCCTTCACTTACCGCGGCATTTCAGCATTTACTTGCAAGCTTTGTCGGTGTCATTACCCCGACTCTTATTGTTACATCAACACTGGGCCTTACTGAATACACGCCTTATCTTATCAGTATGGCCTTGTTTGTAAGCGGCTTAGGCACGGCAATTCAAACAAAGCGTATAGGCCCAGTAGGCAGTGGATTGGTAGCCATCCAAGGTACCAGTTTTGCGTTTATTAGCGCATTGATACTGGCAGGAAATCAGGTCAAGGCGGATGGAGGAACATCCGAAGATGTCTTGTCTTTGTTGTTTGGATTAACTATGGCGGGTGCCATGGTCGAAGTGGTGTTTAGTCTATTTGTACATAAGCTCAAACGTATCATTACACCATTAACTACAGGAATTGTAATAACTGCTATTGGGCTAAGCTTGATAAACGTAGGCATGACTGATCTTGCGGGAGGCTTTCACGCCGCTGACTTCGCCAGCACAGAAAACTTAGCCGTCGGCCTAGGCGTGTTGCTCATCATTGTTTTCTTGAACGCCTCAACAAATCATTGGCTGCGTTTAAGCGCCATCTTTATTGGTATGGCGATTGGCGCAACCTATGTTGGCATTACAAAAGGATTAGATTTCAGCGGCCTTGCTTCGCTTTCCGTCGTAGCGATCCCCACCCCTTTTGCCTTTGGCATTGCATTTGATATCACTCTCTTTTTACCTATCGCGCTCATCTATTTGTTTAGTGCAATAGAAACGGCCGGCGACTTAACCGCAAATAGTCTTTTCTGCAAGCAGCCTGTGAGCGGTCCGATTTATCTTGCAAGAGTGAAAGGCGGGATTTTGGGCGACGGCGTTAATTCGTTACTTGCTGGCATGTTCAACACCTTTCCAAATACTACATTTGGCCAGAATAACGGGGTTATCCAATTAACCGGCATCGCCAGCCGTAAGGTCGGCTTTTTTGTTGCAGCGCTATTCGTTGCTATTGGGTTCTTCCCCATTGTAGGTGGTGTGCTGCAGGCTATTCCCAAGCCAGTTCTTGGCGGTGCTACTCTGGTTATGTTTGCCATGGTGGCCGTGGGCGGTTTAAAGCTATTAGCCAGCTACGCGCTTGATAGGCGCAGTAGTTTGGTGACAGCGTGTGCGCTAGGTATGGCGATTGGTGTAATGATGGTACCAGAAGCCCTTTCTGAATTGCCTTCATGGCTTGAAAATATCTTACTTTCCCCAGTAACCTCGGCCGGCCTTACCGCCGTCATCCTTGATTTAACCTTACCTGGAAAAAAGCCCCTTGCTTCCCCACACGCTAGTGCACAAAAAATTGAAAGCAGCACTGGCGTTGCTCAGGACACCCCTGCTTACGAGCTTATTCACAACCCAAAGCCAGAAGGTAACCGTAGGGCGCCGAAAGCACTCAATGAAAAAGCCGTTGTAAACCATGAGGTTGTTAAGCACTCAGCTCACTCGACACACATTTTAAGTATAGACGGACAACCGGGCGTAACCTCTGCTCTTTTTAGTGCAAAAGCTCGCTAAAAATCACCTTATAAGTGCATGCATTTATGCGATTGAGTTTATTTACATAAAAACAACAATATAAGAACAACATTATATATTTTTATCCCTATAATTCAGCAACTTAAGAGAAGGTTAAAAGTTGACCAACTGGACAAGTAGTTGGCACTCATCCTGCTAACTCTCTTGCCAATAACAAAACGCATATAAAAATGCGTGAAAAGAGCCCTAAAAAGGGGCAACTAAAAATAACGAGGAAACCATGAAAAACACTACATTCAATTTATCTCCTCTAGCAAAAGCTTTTGCAATGACTACCGCGGTCGCGCTATCGTCGCAAGCTTTTGCTCAAGAAGAGACAGAGGTTAAAGAAAAAGATGTTGAAAAAATTCAGGTAACAGGATCCCTTGGGAGCCTTCCTGGCCAAGACGTTGAGTCAGTTTTTGGCTTTGGCAAATCTATTCTCGAAACGCCTCGCTCAGCGTCCACGATTTCTCAAGAGCAAATGGAGCGCTTCAACGTTTCAGACATTGATGAACTCGTCGCGTTCGCACCAGGTACATTCACACAGTCGTTCTTCGGTGTTGCAGGCTCTCTGGATGTGCGGGGCACGCCCGGGGAAACTTACTTCCGCGGTGTTAAGCGCTTAGACAACCCAGGTAACTACCCTACGCCTATTGGCGCGTCCAGCCGAATCGACATCGTTCGTGGTCCGGCATCACCTATTTACGGCCCATCAAAAATTGGTGGTTATCTGAACTTTAATCCCAAGTCTGCCCGTGCGTCATCGGGGCAGTATTTAGATGCACCAACAGGCGCGTTGTCTTACACAACGGGGTCGTGGAACAAGAGCATTTTAACCGCAGAAGTTGGCGGACCGACTAGTGTTGCCGGTAAAGAAATGGGCTATTACATATACGGTGAGCTAGAAAACTCTGACAGTTACTACGACAATACCCAGACTGATCAAACCGTACTTCAAGCATCATTTAATATCGATATTACCGATAACCTTCGTTTCGAATTTGGTGGTATGTACCACGACTACGATGGTAACCAAGTGGCCGGCTGGAACCGATTAACTCAGGAGTTAGTTGACGACGGAACCTATATTACAGGTACGGCTCAACCATTAGATACGGACGGCGACGGTCAAATCAGTCACGAAGAATATGCTGAAGTCGCCGACTTGATTTCACCGTTTATTTTCACGCCAGCTGTCCCATTAGATTCGGTTACAGGCGACTTTTTCGATCCTCTAATGGCATTACAAAACCCAGGTACTACGACCTTAAGTGGTAGCCAAACTTTGGTAGCACCTGATGACCAACTTGGTAACGAAGCCATAACGCTCTACTTCGACACCATTTACTACACGGATAATTGGGAAATTCGCAACCAGCTTTTCTATGATGCATACGACAACATAAACGAAAATGCTTATGGCTTCTCACAATTCCATGACAGCTGGGTTATAGAAGACAAACTAATTTTTGCGACAGAATATGAGAACGACGGACTATTAGCGCAATTTCAATTTTCTCCATCTGTGCGCTATACCGACTTTGAGCACGGCGATGACTTCACTTACGAGTTCTTTAATCGTCGCGACCTAACCATGCCGTCTTCAGCGCTCGATCGCCGCCTTTTGTCTACCCGCTCGGGTAAAAACTACGACAACTATGACGTAGGTAATTACTTAGACTTAGGCATTGCTGCAATGACCGATTTAACTTGGGACTGGGGTTTAAACTTAGTACTAGGTTTACGATACGACACTATTGATATTGAAAGCACATCGCGCACGGATTTACTTCTGGGTGCTACTGGAGATGAAACACCAGTTTATGCTGAAGAAACCGTAGATGGATGGTCTTGGAACGCTAGTATTTCATATGAATTTGAATTTGGCCTTATTCCTTATATCACTGCAGCAGAGCAAGCTACCCTTGTTGCAGGCCAGGGCGCCGAGATTGGTGTTGGCCAACTCAATCAACCTAGTGGTGGTGGTGCATTCGACACGTCTGAGCTGATGGAATACGGTATTAAAGGTTCTCTCGTTGACGATACACTCTATTTTGCCCTTTCATTCTTTGAGCAAGAGCGTACCGACTTCAATACTCAGAATACGGTTACCAACAACACAACCAATAACGAAGGCACCGAATTTGAACTTCGTTTGACGTGGTCAACCAAAATTGACCAACCCAGTTAAGCTACTTTTTTCAATTTCTTCATGTCCGCCTCATATTGATTTGGACTTCTGTAATCTAGATAC